>DYSM01000537.1 GCA_020718265.1 Draconibacterium orientale
ATGACAATTTTAAATATCAATATATCAAATAATTACTGATAATATGGCAACAAAAAATTTATCAATTTACGACCAACAAACCGTTCCGGACGGAGACGAATACAGTGTCGGCATTGTGGTTTCCGAGTGGAATAGGGAAGTAACGGAAGCTTTACTCGACGGCGCGCTCACAACTTTAAACAAGCACGGCGTGAGCGATGAAAATATCGCGGTGGAATTTGTGCCGGGAACCTTTGAATTAACTTTTGGAGCATCTGCCATGATGTATCAGGGCTTCGATGCAATTATCGTGCTGGGCTGTGTCATACGCGGCGAAACGCCTCATTTCGACTATGTTTGCCAAGGTGTAACGCAAGGCATAACCAAATTGAATGCCGACGGCGAAACGCCCGTAATTTTCGGCGTATTGACCACCGACAATTTGCAACAAGCCCTCGACCGCGCGGGCGGAAAACTCGGCAACAAAGGCGATGAAGCCGCTGTTGCAGCTCTCAAAATGATAGAATTTAATTTTAAATATAATCCTGATTATCAAGATGATGACGACGAAGATGACACCTTTATGCACAATTGAGCAAAGCTTTTTGTTCCGTTAATAAAAAAAATCCCGACTCAGAAAAGTCGGGATTTTTTTTGTCTGCCTTAACATTGCCAAAGTTTTCTGCTTTGGCAATGTTTGCAGTTAGGACTTATTCAACTTATTGTTTCACAATTTGTTGTTTCAAACTTTGCGTCACAGTATTGATTTCGATAATGTAAACGCCGTTTGCCCAAGTATTTGTGCTGAAACGTGTTACAGAACCTGACAGAATACCGTTCATTACTTGTTTTCCGTCAATGGTATAAACTTTATAGAAACCGCGTTCCGTTGCACTAATACTTAAAGCTGTAGTAACAGGATTCGGGTAAACACTAATGACTGAGCTTGTTCCGTCAACCGAGTTCGGACCTTTAACTTCCAGCACAAAATCATCCGAAGCGCTTACGCCGGCAATATCCGTAGCAGTTACTTCGATATTTAAAATTTGTGCAAGCGTGGGAGTTCCGCTAAACGTCAAGGTTTGCGTGTTGAAATTCAACCATTCATTCGGCAACATAGAACCATCAGCAAGGTTAGCTTGGTAAGTCAATACATCAAATCTGTCAATATCAACAAAGCTATTTTCAGGTAACTGATATTCAAACACTTGATTTACATCAGTTTGTACATCTTGTATAAAAATAGAAACCTCAGGTGCATCGTTTACATTTGCAACTTCGACCTCAAAACTTACAGTCGCAAATTCGTTGTATGTATCTGTTCCTGTGAGTGTTACCGTGTAAGTACCGACTTCGTCGTTTGTCGGTGTACCTGTGAATGTTCCGTTTTCGTAGCTCATCCATGTCGGCATTTCTACTGTAACGGTTACAACATCGCCAAAGTCAATATCCGTAAATTGAAGTTCGGGCGTGAGCGTGTAATCCACATCTTCCGTTGCGGTTTGATTGCTTACAGAACCGTTTGCAACAGGCGCATCGTTTAC
>DYSM01000538.1 GCA_020718265.1 Draconibacterium orientale
ACTTTACAAACTTTCAACTTTATGACTTTTTATACTGAACTCATATTTCATATTTTAAAACTCATTCACAATCCGAGCAAATGCTTCCATTTTTGACGAATTTTCTTCAAATGCCGTTCCGATGACAACAATGTCGGCTCCTGCGCTCAAAACCGTGCGCAATGCCGCTTCCGTTCTGATGCCGCCGCCTACGATGAGCGGAATGCTGAGTGTGTTTTTCACAGCTCGAATCACGGTTTCGGGCACATGGTTAGCCGCGCCGCTGCCGGCTTCCAGATACACAAGTTTATGCCCCAGAAGTTCGCCTGCAAGTGCGGTTGCAGCGGCAATATCGGGTTTATTTGCCGGAATCGGGCGCGTGTCGCTCATGTATTCGACTGAGCTGACGTTTCCGCCGGAAATTAATATGTAAGAGGTTGATATTGATTCAATTCCATTTTGTTTAATAAATGGCGCGGCAGTTACATGCATACCTATCAGCAAATCTGCGTTTCGTCCCGACGTGAGCGACAAAAACAAAACAGCATCTGCCATTGTTGAAAGTTGCATCAAACTGCCCGGAAAAAGCAACACCGGAATATCGACTACCGTGCGCACGGCATCAAGCATTTCGTCGGGCGATGCAGAAACCAAACTGCCGCCTACGAGAATCAACTGCGCGCCCGATTCTTGTGCAAGTCTCGCACGGCGTGCGGCTTCCGGCACGGTTTGCTTGTCGGGGTCGATGAGCACGGCAAGCTTTTTTCGCGATGTATCAGCCAAATATGGATATATCATTGTGTAACTTTTTAATCCCAAAGATATAAAATTTATGGAAATGTGATAATGTGTTGAAAAACGTGATTTGCTTAATATTCTACTTTCCATTCTTTGGGTTGAAATTTGCTATCATTAACAATTTCAACGAGGTTACCTTTTTGTTTTAAAACATATAGCCCTTTTCTATATGCGTATTTGTCTGCTTCACTTTCGATTAACATCCCTGCTACTGCACCGTATAAGGTAACTCCTTTTAAATCTATTCTATCAGGCTGAACTTTTTGTATTTTTTCCATTCTTTTCAAATGCTCATTCACCTCTGAAATACCTAATGTACTTTTTACTTCAACTACAACAGCGATTGTTGAATTTATAAGTAGTAAATCTATTTGATAATGTTCTTCTTTACCCAAATAACCCTTTACATTTTGTAACGAAGTTCTTATTTCAATTCCTTGCTCTTGGAACATTTCAACTATTTTTGGTTGAACAAGTCCTTCCACAAATTTACCCCAAGTTCCGGTTATTTCGCCTAATTTTTTATCAAATTCTAAACGACTTTTTTCTAAATTTTCATTAAATTTTTTATTAGACAATTCTCGCTCTTGTCTTTCACGGTCTAAGTTTTGGTTAAAAAGTATTGATTGTTGTTTAATCAATTCTAAAACGCTTTCATAAGTTAAAACTGTTTCCATATTATAAAATGTATGAGTTCAGTATAAAAAGTCATAAAGTTGAAAGTTTGTAAAGTTAAATTGCTG
>DYSM01000539.1 GCA_020718265.1 Draconibacterium orientale
AGTTATTAGTTTTTCACTTTTAGTTATTAGTTTTTCACTTTTAGTTTTATTTTATGAGTTCATCACGGCACAATCCACAACAATATTCGTATTCGCAAGGCAGCATGATGCCTCAGGAAGAAATGCTCGAAATCGGCAAAATAAAGCGGAATTTGAATATCGGCATACCCAAAGAATACGATAAATACGAAAATCGCATCATTCTCACTCCCAAAGCTATTGCCGAATTGATTGGCGACGGACACAAAATACACATCGAACGCGGAGCCGGAGAAGGAAGCAATTGGACTGATGATGAATATGCTTCGGCAGGTGCCGTGCTCACTTCACGCAACGAAGTTTTTAAAAGCGAAATCGTTCTCAAAGTTTCACCCTTTTGTATCGAAGAAATAAAATTGATGCCCGGAAACCAAATGTTGATTTCGGCACTTCACACAAGTGCACAAACAGAACAAACCATCACAGAACTCATTCGCCGACGAATGACCGCCGTAGCCTATGAATTGATAAAAGACAATGACGGATTCTATCCCTTTGTTCATTCGATGAGCGAAATTGCCGGAATACTTGCCATAACAATAGCCGGCGAATATCTAAGCAATGCACAAAACGGAAAAGGCATTTTACTTGGAGGAATCACAGGAATTACACCCGCCGAAATCGTAATTCTCGGTGCCGGAACAGCCGGAGAATATACAGCCAGAGCTGCTTTGGGTTTAGGTGCAACTGTAAAAGTTTTCGATTATTCGGTAGGAAAACTTCGCGACCTGCAAAAAAGTTTAGGACAACAAATTTTCACTTCCGTCTTCCAAAAAGACGTACTCCTGAAAAACCTAAAAACTGCCGATGTTGTTGTCGGTGCTTCGGAATTTAGCGGAAAAGTACGCCGTTTTTGGGTTCCCGAAGAAATGGTGCGACAAATGAAACGAGGCTCGGTAATCGTTGATTTAAACGTGGACAACGAACCCAATTTTGAAACTTCCGTTGTAACCGATTTTGGCAAACCCGCTTTCACAAAACACGGGGTTATTCACTATTGCGTACCAAACATCGCCTCACGGGCATCAAGAACTGCATCGGTTTCACTTAGTAATGCTCTCTTGCCCTTAGTACAGAAAATCAGCCAAACAACCGAAATACATCATCTGATTCGCGAATGCACCGGTTTTAGAAACGGAACATACATCTACAAAGGCATCTTAACCAACGAACATCTCGGAAATAAATTTGGAATTGATTATAAAGACATCAATCTGCTGACTGCCGTTTATTGATATCCACACAGTTACTAAAATCATTTTTTTACACCTCACTCTAATTTTTTTTCAAAAAAAAACAAGAAAAAAATAAATTTGAACTTTCCAAGATATATACATATATTTAGCAACACATTAAACCACTAAAAACACTCGATTATGAAAAGAATTTTTATCTCACTTTTGGCTTTCACAAGCCTTATTTCTACCGCATTCGCCGGCGGTATCGTAACCAACACCAATCAAAGTGCGGC
>DYSM01000107.1 GCA_020718265.1 Draconibacterium orientale
ATACCAACTTCTAATCTAAATTTTAATACCAAATAACCTTAAATACGTCAAAAAATATTAAAAAAAATGACCGAAATTATATCAAATTTCGGTCAAAAGAAGAAGATTTTGCCTCCCCTACCCTGCATTAATTTGAAAAAGTGCTTTTAAAAACAGTGCTTTTGTAGCAAATTTCTCGGGTTTGAGAGTTATTCTTATTCTCAATAGTCTTTCCAATTGCATTTTTCTCTTCAAAATCAGGTTCTGAGGCTAACGAAGAAGCTATTAACAGCGCTGTTATTGCAATAAATTTTACAATTGTGTTTATTGATACGTGTGAAAATATCTTTGAAATCAAACTATTATCGATTGTATTTACTTGAAAAACAGAGATTAAGAGCGATACTGAAATCACACTAAGTAATAAACCGTTTAAAAACTCAGCTCCGCCCAGATAACCTGCAAGCAGTGTAAGCGCAATTGCCGCTATCCCGATAATTACTGTCTGAACTGTGGTCGTAAAAGCGTTTACTTTTGAACATTTCGTATTATCTATCTTGCTTTCAGCATCATGCAAAGTAGTTATTTCATCGTTTGCTAGGGAAGAGTGTGTTCCGTTGTATTTTTTGAAGATTGCCAAAGCTGCAACAAATTGCTCTACAGTAGTATATTGACGTTGAACTTCTGCAACAACTTTTTGAGCAACACGATTTACAGCACCAAAAATCAAAAAAGAGAACAATAACGGTATAAGTGTTCCGATTGATACTCCTACAATGTTTGGCAAACTTGAAAAATCGGAGAATCCTACGCCTGTTTTTTGCATAAACGCTGCCATGAGTGCCAATGCCGAAATTGCGGCTGCCGTAGCAGCAAAGCCTCGTCCGCTGTTCGATGCAACTTCTGATGCGTTTTTCAAGGCTTGCGCACGTTCGGTTGTTTCAGTTCCGAGTTTCGACATTTCGGAGATTGCGTTTGCATTCTCAACAACGGCAACGAATGTATCGGACGAAAGTCGAAAACCTGTATTAGCAAGCATTCCGACGGCTGCAATCGCCATACCGTATAATCCTGCAAAATAATACGCGCCGATTGCTGTAACGGCAACGATAAAAACCGGAATTACCGTAGATTTCATGCCGTATCTGAATCCGGATATAAGTTTGGTTGCAAATTTTGATTTTGTTTCGCCAAAAAATTTCTCATTGACAGAGGAATAAAAACCGGACATTGTAGAAATCAGCAACCCGGCAATAACGCCGAATACGGCGGACGACCACACTCCGTTTGCATAATAGTCGTATTTGTCTGCAAAGGGCCAAATCCATTCCTGAGGTAAAAGTGCATTAATTACAAAATATGACACCGCAAGCATTGCCGCAGCCGAAGCGATTTCGGAACGATAAATAGCTTTACGAACAGTTCCGCCTTCATTAATCTTCACAAAAAATGTTGCGAGCATTGATATTAATATTCCTGATGCCGCCAATGCCAAAGGCAAAACGACCGGACCGAGCGCAAAACTTTGTTTTACAGAATCGGCATTGAGCCATGATGCACCGATGACCATTGCTGCAACCACTGAAGCGGCAAGTGATTCGAGCAAATCAGAAGCTGTTCCGCCGGATTTTGTCAGAATAGTTCCGGAATTTTTAGACATATACGCCGGATTCAATACGCTGTTTTTCGGAATTCCGTTTTCGATATTCGCTCCGATTTCGGAAGCTACACTTGCAGAATCGAGAAAAATTCCGCCGCCGATGCGAGCAAACAACGAAACCGTAGATGCACCGAAAGCAAAACCTGCTATCACATTCAACACTTCTTCAACGCTGCCGACAAAACCTAAAGCATTGTATATAAGAAAAAGTGCAGACAATCCTAAAATACCGAGAGAAACTGTGCCGATGCCTGAAACTGCGGCAGCCGAAAAAGCAATACGCACGGCTTCTTTACTCGAATTTTGAGCCGCGGCGAGCGTTCGGACTTGTGCACGCGCTGTAATTCGCATAGCCAAAAATGCAGAAAATGCAGCCAAAACCGCACCTACAACATAAGACACTGCTACAAATCCATTGGAATCGGCGGAAGATTGCCCTGCAAAAAATAAAAGAACGGCAACGGCAAGCCCGAAAACCATCAACACTTTGTATTCGGCTTTCAAAAACACAGAAACACCTTGCGCAATGTGTTTTGAAAATGTTTGCATTCTCAAATTACCGGTTTCTTGGCTTTTCACCCAAGCCGATTTCCAAAACGAATATGCCAAACCAACGGCAGCAGTTCCGATTAAGATATAAATCAAATTTTCCATTGTAATAAAAATAATAATAGGGGTATAAAAATTCTATTCTAAAATCACAGCTAAATTAAAATATATTTTGCAAACTAACAAAATCTATATCAGAACGAAACAAAAATTTTGACCGGAAAAATGTTAATAACTCTTTACTTATTTTAAAGTTTCACAATTTGTAAAGGCTGAGCAAATTCCAGACCCGCCGCACGAAATTGCCTCAAGATTTCCAAATTAATTTCACTCTGAACCTTATAGATATTATTGTTAGGAACTATATAATAAATGTACAATAAATTTAACGAAAACTCTCCAAAAGTTTCTAAAAAAGCTTCACATTCGTCTGTTGTATGTTTAGAATTTGCATTCAAATTTCGCAAAATAGACAAAGCTTTTTCTATATTTTCTGCGGTTGTATCGGGCGAAAGTGCAAGTTTAAAAAAAATTTTACGCGACGGCTCCGAACTAATATTTTCAATAGAACTTTCAGTAAATTCTTTATTCGGTATCGTAACCAAACGCCCGTCCTGCGTGCGAAGGCGCGTGCTGCGCATACCAATTTCTACGACTTTTCCGTCAAAATCGCCAATTTTTATTCGGTCGCCGATTCTGAAAGGTTTGTCCATAAACACGGTAAGACCGCCGAAAAGGTTTGACACTGAATCTTTTGCCGCCATAGCCATAGCCAAACCGCCCAAACCCAAGCCGGCAAGCAATGCGCCGACATCGTAACCTGCATTGTTCAATCCTACAATAACTGCAACCGTCCAAATGACTGTTTTCATGGATTTTCTAAATATTGGCAAAAGTTGGTCGTCCAAATCGCCTTCGGTTTTTTCAACAAACGGTTTTATGTATTTGATAATCAGAGCATCAATAACGCGAATTATCAACCACGAAACATCGAAAACAATGGCGGCGTAAAATACATTGTGAAAGAAGGTCGAAACATCTTCCGACTTGTTTAAAATACTCAAAGCATACCAAAAACCGCCGATTCCGATAGCGGCAACGATTGGTTCTTCGAGCATATCTACCAGAATATCATCGAATTGCGATTTTGTTCGTAGCGTAAGTCTTTTAAACAAATGTCCCGTAAGCCAATACAAAATTTTAGCTATAATTAAGGCTCCGACAACAATTAACAGGGCAAGAGTCCATTCTCCGATGGTGTTATCGTAATACGTTTTTTCAAAAAAATCTCTCATATCAAAAATAAATTTGATTTTGCAAAGCTATTAAAACAGCTTTAGATATAAAAATAGAATATTTCTTTTAATTTTGCTTATTCAATAAATTCATACAATATGAAACGTTTAGCTATACTTTCGGTTCTGATTTTCGCGCTCGGAATGGTATCCGCACAACGCCAAAAGCAAGTCATTAAGTGGTTTAGCATTGCGCCCAAAGCTACTTTCGGAAATTCCGTGCTTCTGAACGCCGATATTATGGGCGACAAAAGCATCAGCCCCGACTTTATGACTGTGGGCTACAGCTACGGCGGTAAATTTACATATTCTTTCGGACAAGAACATCATTTCGGGCTTGAATATATGCTCAGCTCCTTTGGACAAAAATACGGCATTCTTACGGATGCGGGCGAATCATATTCCAAAATTGTGAGTATGACCGGCAGCGAAATTTCGCCTTATTACCGATACCGAGGTTTGCAAGGCGGATTTGTTGATTTCGGATTCAAATTTTCGACCTTAAAAACTGCACAAGGAACAAGCGAAGGCGTAGAGTTGGCAAGATACGACGGAAGTTTAATGCAATATTACGACCCGAAATTTACGTCGATGATTTTCGGATTTGGCATGTCCTTTCAAATCCACGAACGCATTGACATCAACGGCGGCCTGCGTTTTGCGTATTCGCTTACAGACATCACGGCATCGTCAAAATTCAACATCACCGACGATTTTGTTTACAGACCCGGCTACACGCTCACGGCGACAACCAATCCGGTTTCCGCACAGTTTCTGTTGGAATTAAACTATTATTTTGCATTTTACGGCGATGCCAAATGCGGACGCGGCAGACTCATGTTTTTTCAATAAATAAATTGTAACTTACAGAAAATTAATGTCTTCAATAAATATAATTAAAGCACCGATACAAGAAGAACTGAAACGTTTTGAACCGTTCTTCAAACAGAGCATGAAAAGCAACGTGCCGCTGTTGGACATTATAATGAACTATATCATCAAGCGCAAAGGCAAGCAAATGCGACCGATGCTGGTATTTCTTTCTGCAAAAATGATTGGAAACGGCAGCACATCGCAACGCGCATACATTGCGGCTGCACTCATCGAATTATTGCACACGGCATCGCTTGTACACGACGATGTGGTTGATAATTCGGCGTATCGGCGTGGTTTTTTTTCGATAAATGCGCTTTGGAAATCCAAAATTGCCGTCCTTGCAGGCGATTATTTACTGTCGAAAGGCTTGTTGGTTTCGGTTCAAAACAAAGAATATGAAATGCTTGAAATTACATCGGAAGCTGTTCAGGAAATGGCTGAGGGTGAATTACTTCAGATTGAAAAAGCCCGAAAATTAGATATTACGGAAGCTATTTATTTCGATATAATTTACAAAAAAACGGCAACACTGATTGCTGCATGTACGGCACTGGGCGCAAAAGCCGCCGGCGCGAACGACGAAATTGTGGCAATAATGAAAGAATTTGGCAGAAACGCCGGCATTGCGTTCCAAATTAAAGACGATTTATTCGATTACGACCAAACGAACCTCACCGGAAAACCGAGCGGAAACGATATTCAAGAAAAAAAAATGACCTTGCCGCTCATACACGCTTTGAACAACTCCACGCGCTCCGAACGTCGGAAAATGATGTCGTTTTTGAAAGAAAGCAAAAAAAGCAAGGCAAAACTCGGTGAAGCTATTGAATTTGTGAAAGCAAAAGGCGGAATTGCTTACGCCGGCGAAAAAATGAACGAATACAAACAAAAAGCCATCGACCTACTCGAACGTTTCCCTGAAAGTGTTGAAAAACAAAGTCTTATCGAATTGCTTCACTTCATCACAACGCGCAATAATTAGTGTTTGTAAGTAAACATGTAAGTATTTGAAATTATGTAGGTTATAGTCACTTCTTCAATCGAATGTTTTGTCATTCAGTGGTCATTCAATGGTCAAGAAGTAGTCATTCTTTGTTTTTTTAGTTTCAAATGAATTTCTACTGCATTTCAATGTGTTATGAGTTTTCTTACAAAGACTAATTAAAGCAAGATCCATTTAACTTTCAACTTTCAACTTTCAACTCAATCTGTCCGTCGCGCATCGTAATGATGCGGTCGGAAAGTTCGGCAAGCTCACGATTGTGCGTTACAATAATAAAGGTGTGCGCAAATTCGTCGCGCAAGGACAAGAACAGTTTGTGCAAATCGCGCTTATTTTCGGTGTCCAAACTGCCCGAAGGTTCATCGGCTAAAATTACCGAAGGATTATTAATCAAGGCTCGCGCCACAGCCACCCGCTGTTGTTCGCCGCCCGACATTTCGCCCGGTTTGTGCAACGCTCGGTTACGAACATTCAGAAATTCAAGCAGTTCAATAGCACGCGGCTCAATTTCTTTTTTGCGTTTTCCGGCAATCATCGCCGGGATGCACACGTTTTCCAAAGCTGTAAATTCGGGCAGAAGTTGATGAAACTGAAATACAAATCCAATGTGCTTGTTCCGAAATTCGGACAAGCGTTTATCGTTCATTGTCAATGTATTAATATTATTTATTTCGACAGAACCTTGATCTTGTTTCAGTAAAGTTCCGACAATTTGCAAAAGCGTTGTTTTGCCCGCGCCGCTCGAACCGACAACGGAAACAATTTCGCCTTTTTCAATTTTCAGGTCAATGCCTTTTAAAACTTCAAGTGTGCCGAACGATTTTCGGACAGATTTTACTTCAATCATTTTCTTCTTGTTTATCAACGGTTTGAATCAATCGATAACCCAAACCCCATTCTATAAAATCGGCAACGCCGAAATAGTTTTTCAACGTTACAGAGGCATACAATCTGTCTAAAATGCTGTACCGCAATCCGAAACGCGAAAAAATGTATTCACCTTGTGTCGGAAAGCCGTAAAACAATCCGCCGACTTGGTACGTTACGGACATGCGCCCAAAGTAAACATTGTAAGTCAAATGCGCGCCGGCGTAATAGGGCGTGCCTTTTGTGCTTCCGAAAATAGTGTCAATCGGCAAAATTTCCGCATTTACACTGTCGTAAAAATTGTCGAGTCCGAATCCAAAGCCGCGCCGAATGCTTGTTCTGCGCTCATAATCAAGTACAAAACTTGCAACCGGATACATACGCCCGCCTAAGATATTTTGGTGCGCGCCGCCGGAAAACGTCAGCGAATAGACATTTGCAGGTTGAAATTTTTTGGAAATTTGAGCTGAATCAATCTCTGTTTTGTTACAAATTTGATGCGAAACTCCAACATAAATGCCGACATGGTTGATGCCGCTGTTCGGTTTTTTCAACGCTCCGTTTGAAAAATGTGTAAGTGAAGTTCCGACTGCAAAACGCGTTTTCCCAAACTTGAATTCTGCTTCAAAAGTAGGTTTTATAAATACATTGAAATGCGAACCTATCGCTATATTATATGGATTTGTTTGAGAATCAAATGGTTTATTTAAAAAAGCCGGTCCTGTTGCTAAAGAGTAATTTAAGGCAAAATGCGTTGTGGAAACGATAGGATGTTTTATATAAAATGCAATGGCAAAAGCATTTCCGAGAATATCTTTATTCTGAAAATCGGAATAATAAAACGAAACGCCGTAACGCGGAAATTTATGCGATTTCGCCCAAATATCGCGCATATCGGTTTGTTTCAACACATTAAGTTCAAATGCCGGAACTCTGCCGTTCAAAAAATAATAAAACGACTTGTGATGCGGAAAAATCACACCGTAATAGGCATTTGCCTGCACAACATCTGCCCGAAATTGAGCAGATAAAACGCTGTACGAAAGCACGATAATTAAAAATAAGAGTGTAATTTTAAATCTCAAAACCAAAAATTTTCAAAGCCCAAACATACAAAAAAAAAATGTCCGGACTGCAAATCCACTCTTTTTTTGGCAATATAAAAACCGAACATCGAAACGAATTAAAAAAAAATCTAAATTTGCGCAAAATTCGATTGCGATGAAAACGAAAATCGTTTTACTATTTGAGCTATTATCTACGCTTTTGCTTTCGGGCTGCGGCTTCTACAAACCCGTAACCGTCGGAAAAATCAAAGGTTTAAAATTGGACGAATTGAGTTTTGAAGCTATAAAATTCAAACTCATTGTTCCGGTTGAAAATCCGAACAGCTATAAATTTCAAATTACGGATTCCGAATTGGAAATCAGCATCAACAACCGTCCGCTTACGAACATCACAACGGACAAAGCGATGATTGTTCCTAAAAACTTTAAGGGCGACCTCGAATTTCCGGTCACGGTAAAACTCAAAGGCATGTTCGATGCGGCTACGATTGCAATTGTAGAACTTTTCGGGCGGCGCGGCGCGGAAATTGCCGTGAACGGTTGGCTTAAAGTGAAAGTGTTCGGAATTACGAAAAAATTCAAAGTCGAAGAAAAAAGTAATGTTTCAATCTTTAAAAATAGCAAATAATGACATTCAAATTATTGATTTTCAGCTTATTAATTTTATTTTCTATCAATAGCCTCAACGCCCAACGCGAAACATTACGTATGGAAAATACCGGCGTAACACCCGACGGTGTCGGCGCAAACGACGGCAAAATAATGATTTCGCAAGATGCTAACGCTCTGAAAGTTGTAAAAAAACACCGCGATTTGAACAATGAAACCTTTCCGGGTTGGCGCGTTCAAATTTTCTTCGGCTCCGGACGTACAGCAATGGACGAGTCGCGCTCTGCAAAAAACAAATTTGCGACCAAATTCGGCACAAAATACGGCTCATACATCGTTTATGACGCACCATATTTCAAAGTTCGCGTGGGCGATTTCAGAACCAGAGCCGAAGCTATGTATTTTGAAAAAAAAATAAAAACGATGTTTCCAAGTTCGTGGGTTGTGCCCGACAATGTGCGCTACCCGGACCGAGACATAAGCAAAGATAAGGAAGACGAAGACGGCGAGTAGGTCTCAAACTTTGCTTTTACGCAGAAAATCAACAGCTTCGTTGTCGTAATTCAAGATATGTTGAGTGTTCCATCTTTCAAGAAATTGGTATAATTCGGAACACGTTGTTGTTGAACCGTTCAGAAATTTGCGCTGAATTGCACGTAAATCGTCTATAAATGATTTGTGGTCGGTTTTGTGTTTGCTCAAATTCGGATATTGATATTGGCGAAATAAAAGTTCTTCGTCCTGAAAATAATTTTCGGTATAGAACGTCAATTTATGAAAAATCAGAGTCATCTCGCTTTGGCAATCAGTCTTATTTTCAATAATTTGAATCATATCCATGATACTAAG
>DYSM01000540.1 GCA_020718265.1 Draconibacterium orientale
TTAAGTCTTTCCAACTCCTTAGCGTGCCTTTACTTACAGTTTCGGTGGCGTCGCCGGCGTAAATCACTACGTTGTGGGTGGGGTCGGTTTTGGTGAGTTGGTTCCAATAGGTTAAGTTTTTAAAAAAATCTTTGTGGTAGGTGGTGCTTGCTTTTATCTCTATGGGAAGCATGCCTTGGTCTGTTTGCAACAGCACGTCTATTTCCACGCCGTGGTGGTCGCGCCAAAAGTAGAGTTGTGGAATACTGCCTTGGTTGTAAGCATTTTTTAGCAACTCGTTGAGCACCATATTTTCAAACAAACTGCCTTTGGCATAATGAGTTTCCAATAGGGTTTCGTTGGTAATTTGCAACAAATAACTCGCCAATCCGGTGTCGTAGAAATAGAGTTTTGGTGTTTTTACCAAGCGTTTGTTGAAGTTTTTGTGGTAGGGCTGCAAAGTGTAAACCACAAAACCGGCTTCCAATATGGAAAGCCAATTTTTGGCAGTGTTTACAGAAATCCCTGTTTCGGTAGCCAACGCACTTAGGTTGAGCAACTGCCCTACTCTGCCTGCACACAATCCTAAAAACTTGGTAAACAATCCCAAGTTTTCTATGCTTTGAATACTGCGCACATCACGTTCTATATAGGTTTGCAGATAATTGGCGTAATACACCGCCGGGGGAATTTTTTTATCGTACAAACGCGGGTAGCCACCTTTGAGCAACCATTCGTTGAGGGTTTGGGGTTCAAATGGGGTTCCTTTGAGTTCTTGCCACGAAAAAGGCAATAACTTCATCACGGCTGTTCTTCCCGCCAAGGTTTGGCTTATGTTTTCTAACAATAAAAAGTTTTGTGAACCTGAAAGCACATATTTTCGGTCGGGAAATTCGTCCACAAGGGTTTGAATATAGGAAAACAACATAGGTACACGCTGCACTTCGTCTAAAATAACCCCGTTTTTGTATTTGTCTAAAAACAAATTGGGGTCTTCTTCGGCGCGGGTTCTTACGTCGGGCGTTTCTAAGGAAACGTACGTAAAATCAGGGAAAAGGTTTTTCAATAACGTGGTTTTACCGGATTGTCGTGGTCCGGTAAGGGTAATCACCGGAAAATAATTGAAATATTCCTTTATCTTGGTATGTATCAATCGTGTAATCATGATACAAAGATATAAATATTTGTACAAATTTGCATTTGAAATGCAAATTTGTACAAGTTTTTTTAGTAAGGGTTTGACTTAAAGTCAAGCCCTTACTTCATTTACATCAAAGTTTTGAACTTTGACAAAGAAAAAAAATCTGCGAAAATCTGCGAAAATCTGCGTTATCTGCGTGAAATCAACATGAAATCAACGTGAAATCAGCATGCAATCAATCCTGAATAATAAACTCCTTAGCATCATCCCTATCAAATTCCGGTTGCAAATTGGTATGTACAATATCAAAACGGTCGTGAAGTAAATGTTCTATTTGTTCACACTTTACGTCAAATTCAGAAAGAGCAATATCATTTTCAAACTCAA
>DYSM01000108.1 GCA_020718265.1 Draconibacterium orientale
AATTTAACTTTACAAACTTTCAACTTTATGACTTTTTATACTGAACTCAATTATTCTTAACTCGTAAGTTCAATCTTTGCAAGTTTGTAAAACGAATACGAACGCCTATCCGACATCGGATAGGCGTTCGTAATATTTCTAAAAGTGAGAAATTTGTTTTTGCCCCTATGAAACTGTGTAAATGCGTTTTTCTATTTCATCCAAATAAGTCTTAAAAGTTCGGTCGGTTTCTATTAAATTTGATACAGTTTTGAACGAATAAAGTACAGTTGCATGGTTTTTTGTGCCAATTTCTGTGCCAATTTCGGTGAGCGGAGCATTTGTGAATTTTTTTGCACAATACATTGCAATTTGACGCGCCTGAACGATTTCGCGTTTCCGAGATTGCGACAACAGTGCCTCGGCTTGAAATCCGAAATAATCGGAAACCACTTTTACAATTGTTTTAATGGAAACCTCCATTTTGGGCTTGCGAACAAATTGATCAACTTTTTGCTTGGCAAGTTCAAACGAAATTTCTTCGCGACTTATCATCGCAAACGCCGTGATTGAAACAAGAACGCCTTCCAACTCACGAATATTGCCTCGCACATTTTCAGCAATGTATTGTAAAATTTTATCATCCAAGGCTTTGCCGTTGTTGTACGCTTTGCGTTTAAGTATTGCCAACCGTGTTTCGTAATCGGGAGCGGTGAGTTCGGCAGTCATTGCCCATTTAAAGCGCGAAATGAGTCGTTTGTTCACGCCTTTGAGTTCCGACGGCGGCCTGTCGCACGTCAGTATTAATTGCTTTCCGGATTGATGTAAATGATTGAATAAGTGGAAGAAAGCATCCTGAGTTCCGGGTTTTCCGGCAAAATCCTGCACATCGTCAATAATAAGTACATCGACCAACTCATAAAATCGAGTAAACTCGTTACGATTATTTTTGCGTGCAGCTTCGGAATATTGTGTTTGAAACTGTTGTGCCGACACGTATAGAACTATTTTTTTATCGCCGAAATTTTTCTTAATATCCAAACCAATGGCTTGTGCCAAATGCGTTTTTCCAAGCGACGATTCGCCGTAAATAAACATCGGATTGAACGACGTTTTTCCGGGATTTTTTGCCACTGCAGAACCTACGGAGCGTGCAACTTCATTGCATCTGCCTTCAATAAAATTTTCAAAATTCTTTTCGGGCATTAAGTTAGGGTCAATATCGACACGGCGTTTAGACAATCCGGGAATTAAATCGGGGTGCACATGTTTGCCGTCAGTCAATGGCATGTCGTCCACAATTTGGGTGGACGGTTTTCCGTTTTCGCCGCCTGGGAATCGTAAGTCGTTCGATTTTTTTCCGGACGTTGCACTTCGGAAAGCGATGCTGTATTCCAGTTTGGCTTCGCTGCCGAGTTCTTTACGTATGACTTTTTTTAGTAAGTCAATAAAATGTTCTTCTAAATATTCATAGAAAAACATGTTAGGTACTTGCAACGTCAATACGTTGTGTTCCAATTTCAGCGGCACGATTGGCTTAAACCAAGTTGTAAAGGCTACTTCGGGCAAAATATCCTTTACAACTTGTAAACAGTTGTACCAAACAACTTCGTGATTCTCTCTCATTTTAAAACAATTTTGGGGTACGGAAAAAAATAGGGTGCATATTTCCGAGTTTCAAAAGTCCGAATAAAAAACTTAACAAAAAAATTTTTTTTTGCTTGTTTTTTTCAAAAATTCTCTATTGAAATTAGTATCAATTGTTTAGCAATTAAAAAAAAAATCGACAGTGTATTTTAGCTATATATTACTTATATTCAAGCATTTAAACAAATGTAACACTGTTAATACACTGTTAATTACTGCCTTGAGGCACGCAGGTTAAAGCTAATTCCGGTGCAATAATTTCAGTGTTCCGAAATGTAAATTTTGAACAACTTTTAGTGAATTTTTGTGTATTTATTTATGTAAAATCTTGTTTACAAATTAACTATTTTTAGCTACAAGCCGCAGAATTAAAGGACTTGCAAAATGTATCAAAAGTATATTTTTGTTTACAATGCTAAAATAATGTGTTTCAGAACATTAAGTGTGATATGACATTTAAAATTTACAAAATTTTATGTTTTTCTGAAAAAAATCATAGTTTGAGCATCTAAAAAATGCTTTTGAACGTCAAAAAAGATGCTTAAATTGTCGAAATTTATACTTCAAAAGGAAAATTTCCATTCAAATTCAAAAAAAATCATACAATTTATTGATAATCTATCAGATGAATTGAAAATTTGAGAGAAAGGCAGGGGAAAATCGATGGAAATTTTTCAATCGTGGGACGATTATTTTACTAAAACTTCCACTCTTCTGTTTTGCGAACGTCCGACTTGTGTTGTATTTGAATCTACAGGTTTAGATTCTCCAAAAGCTTTAAAATCAAGACGAGCAGAATCGATTCCAAGGCTGACAAGATAGTCGTAAACAGCTTTTGCGCGATTATACGAGAGGCTGAAATTGTGCGTTCCGCCGCCTTGACTGTCTGTATGTCCGTGAATTTCGAATGAAAATTGCGGGTGCTCTTCCATCATTCGAGCTACGGTTTGTAAGCCTATTTTGGTATTTTCGGTAAGTTCGTACGAATCGGTATCGAAAAATACGCTTTCGAGAATGTATGTTTTTCCGCGACGTAATTTTCGGACTTCGATATCCAAAGTTGTGGGCGGAATATATTCAGTGGCGTTCGGATTTATCAGTTCCGAAAAATAGACATAGCCGTGTTTTTCGGCTGTAAGTACATAGTTATCGTTCTTTTCAACAGGTAAACTTACGGCATAGCGTCCCGTGCTGTCTTCCACAATGCCTTGCGCGGTGGTTTTTGTGCGCGTATTTTGAACCATAATGCGCACATGCGAAAGCGTATCGCCGTCATCTCCAATGACTCTTCCTTTTACAAGCAAAACCTTTCCGGGCTTGGCAGTTTCCGGTGTGGGTGTAGAATAAATATCATAATTATTTTTCTTTGACAATTTATCGGAAGCAAAATAGATTCGTTCGCCGTCGGTACTTACAGAAAATGCAACTTCATCGTGTTCGGTATTTATCGGATATCCAATATTTTGTGGTTTTGACCAGCCGGAAACGGAGTCGTACCGAGAGACGAAAATGTCGGAATTTCCGACACCGAATCGTCCGTTCGACGAAAAATAGAGCGTTTTGCCGTCAGGGTGAATGAACGGCGTGTAGTCATCGCCGGCTGTATTTATTGCCGGTCCGAGATTTATTGCGGGTTTCCATTTTCCGTTTTCATCTTTCGCGCTGCAATATATGTCAAGTTTACCAAATCCGCCGTCTCTTATTGACGCGAAATAAAGTGTTCGTCCGTCCGCAGTAATGCTTGGTTGCGATTCGTAGGTCATCGACCCGTTTATGGCGCTGCTGAGCCTTTGCAAACTTGTCCATTCGCCCTTCAAGCGTGTGGAAACATAGATATCGCAATTTTGATAGGACGTGTACGAACCCCGCTCGATGCCGCAAACGGACATGTATAAGGTTCGGTTATCGACAGTGAGCGAAGCTGCGCCTTGGTTTCGTCCGTCGTTAAACGGCAAAGGCATTTTCTCGCCGACAGTGTAATCGGGTTCAAGTTCGCCTTTCGGACTCCGTTTTTTGCTGAATAAGAATGTTTCGGTATAATTTTTTGAATCCGAAAATTTACGTTGCGTGTAATACAAATAGGAATCGTCGGGCGAGAGCAGCGGCAAATATTCATCTAAAAGTGTATTTACACCTAAAAGTGCATGTGGCTGAAACGGAACCGGATTTTCAACTAAGCGCAGATATTCGTTCACATTATCGCGCATCAATTCTGCTTCCTTTCGGCGCACAAAACGTTTTGTTCTGTCAATATAATGGTCTAAAGAGGGTTTTGCTTCTGCGAAATTCCGTTGCTGATACAGAATTTGTGCAATATAAAAGTGCGATTCGTAGTCTTGATATTGGTCGCAAAGTTTTACAACTTTTCGATGTTCTTTGAGTGATTTTTTTAGATAATTGTCGATTTGAACGGTATCCTGTGTTTTTTGTTTTCGGAGTTGTTCTACTTTTTCAAAATACAGCACGGCAAGCATATAGTGCGAATCAATATGTTTTGAATCTTGATTTGCAATTTCTTCCAAGATTGCAATCGCTTCGTTCGGTTTTGCTTTATAACACTGTAAGGCTTCATTATATTTTTCGTCGGCTTTGCGGTTTTTGTAGGTCGGACAATCGTCGTCTTGTGCCTGTAATATATTGACAGTCAATGCGAATACAAAAAAAACGACTATCCGAAAAACGATATTCATTCACAAGAAATTTGAACGGTACATTAACTTTGCCAAAGTTTTGAGCTTTGGCAAAGTTAATCTAAAGTTTAAAATAAAATTACAACGCATTAGCCTTAGCCTCAGCATCTTTCAGCAGTTTATCGGCTTCGGTTTTTGCTTTCTTTTGCATTTGTTCCGATTTTTCACGCGCTTCTTTTACCATTTTCTTTTTGGTTTCTTCGGCGGCTTTTTTCGTTATCGGATTATTTGCTTTTTTGATAAGTGCATCGCCTTGTTTTCCGGCTTCCGAAATGAGTTTATCTCCGGCAGTTTTCGCGGCGGCAAGTACGGCATCAGCTTTCTTGCGGGCTTCGTCCAAAATTTGTTTTGCTTTTGCTTTTACATCTTCTTTTACGTCTTCAATAACTTCTTCAACTTTCTCTGTTACAGCTTCTTTTACGCCGTCGGTTAAGTTGGAACGGATATTTTTTACTTGTGGATTTGTATTGGTTCCGACAATATCAGCCGTGATTTCGATGTTTTCAACATTATTTATCAACGGCAAATTCGTCAGCATATTACCTGCTATGCTTGCCGGAAGTAGCATTTTGAGGTCGAAATCCATGTTCATATCCAAATCCTGCGTTCCGCCGACGGTCATTTTCGTATCGCCGATGTTGATATCAGTAGGTTCGAGTTCGAGAATTCCGTTTTTAATTTCAAAATTTGCTTTCACATTTTTCATGGTCGGATTTTTAAACATTTCCGATTTTGTTGCTGTCGCCAAAAATGCAAAAAGTTTATTTTCTTTAATTCCGATATTATCCGAACTAATTGAACCTTTGCTGTTTAGCGTATTGTAAACGGGCATCATTTCAGCATCCAAAAGTGTTGTCATTGACATTTGAGCCGAAATTTTTCCGACACTGTTTTCGGCAATCGGTGCAAGTTTCTGAACACTCAAAAAGGCTTGATATGTTTTTGGAATGTCCAAACCTTGCATATTCATGGCAAATTCTGCTTTGGGTTTGCTTAAATTTTGAGAATTGTAATTGCCCGACATGGTCATTTTTCCGTCCAAAAGATTAAAAACCAGATTGTTAAGTTCTGCAATTCCGGCTTTCATGGACACTTTTCCGAGCATGTTTGTGATTTCAATTTCGTCGTATTTCATTTTTTTTACGTTGGTATTGAGGACAACATCCAAATTTTTCGGAATTTCAACTGCACCGGAAGACGTCGTTTCGGCGGTTTCTGTAGGTGTTTCTTCCGTAGGGGCGGTTTCCTCGCCTTCCAGTTCGTTCAAATCCAAATAGTTAGATTGAAAATCGAAACTGCCTTTGAGTAAATCGTCGCGCAGGGCGTAACCGATGAAATTGTCGATTCTGCCTTGTATATGCATATCGCTTTTGCCGATATTTGCGTCAAACTGTTGGAGTTCAACAAATTGAGGGGAGAAATTTAAGGTCGATTTTGTTACATTTACATCGGGCATTCCGACGGATTTCATAATGAAATTTTCGATTGTCAGCAATCCGTTTGCTTGAAATGCTTCGTAATTTTCGTTGTCAATGTCGGACATTTTTCCTTTGTAAACCACATCAGATGAGATAGTTCCGATCATTTGTTCTTCCATAGGCACCACATCTTTGAGTGAAGCTAAATTTATTTTTCCTTTCAACATTCCGTCCAAAAACATGTCGGCGGCGGTCATATCGACTATCAATTTGGCATCCACAGGGTTGCCCATCATTTCGATGTGCGCTTTTGTGAGGTTTATTTTCATATTATCGCCCGAACCTTCTTCTGCATCCACTTTCAAATCCACGTTGATATTTTCGACCGAGCCGGGCAAATCCGGATATTGGAATCGAGAATCGGCAACGGATAAATCGACACCAAAAGCGGGCATGTTTACAGCATTATACGTGCCTTTGGCGTATCCTTTGAAGGCAAATTTGCCGGACGTTTTTACGCCTTCCAAGTCTTTGGCGAACGCCGCCGGAACCATCGAAAGCACGCTTTTGAACTGCGTTTCGGATGCATTAAACGTCATGTCCATGACGATGTTTGTATCGGGCATTTCGACAAATCCGTTGAAACCGACTGCTAATTCATTTATTTTAAACAAATTATGCTTAAATGTGTATTTGGATTTTACCAAATCGGCAGAAAGTTCGGAATCGAAACTGAGCTTAGCTTCGTTCAAATATTTTACATTTTCAGAAATCACGGTTAAAAAATCAATTGCCGTAACGATTTGAATGTCTGTAACATCCTCAGCCAAATCGCCTTTTAGTTCAAAATTCCAACCTTTTATGTGCGCAAACACATCGGAACTGCGGTCGTCGTAGGTGATTTCAGCATTTTTGATTTCAAATTTTTTGAGCTTTACCTTATACGGTTTGGCATCGGGGTCGGTTGCTGTGGTGTCTGTAACTTCGTCTGTAGCAGTTGTATCCGTTGGTGCGATGTCCCAATTTGCTTTGCCGTCCGCCAAAACTTTTGCGTTTATGACGGGATTTATGAGCGAAATGGTGCGTACGTCAATTTCGTTGCCTGACATGACACTTTTCAAATTCAACCCGACTTTGAACGAATCAAAACGAACAAGCGTGTCGTTGGCAAAGGTATCTTTGCCGATAATTTTCAAATCTTCGAGTTCAACGCCCAAGTTCGGGAACGAAGAAATGAGCGAGACGTTCAAATCTTTAAATTCAATAACGGCGTTCATACTTTTATTGGCTTCATCCTGAACGATTTTCAAAATTTTTCCTTTGAAAAGTATCGGTATCAGAACGAGTGCGGCAATCAGAGCAACGATAACAATTCCGCCGATTTTAAGTCCTTTTTTTACTCCTTTTTTCATGATTTTGTTGGATTAATATATTGATTTAATATTTCTGCAAAAAAAAACAAATTTACTTTTTGTATTGGTCTATAATATTTTGAAAAACAGCTAACAATTCAGGCAATTCATTAAGATAATATTTTTGGTTGTCGATTTGTAATTCGTTTGTCAGTTTCATAAACAGCCAATCGTCTCCGGTAGTAACGCAACCATAAATACAATCAACCGTAACATTGTTCTGCTCGTTGAACAGTTTGGCACCGACCATTTGTGCTGCGCATTGCGGAACTCCAAGCTCAATGTCATTTTTTTTTGCTTCAACTAATTGAATGATTGGGTAGTTTATGTCGTAAGTTCCGGTATCTTTTGTTATTATGAAATCACATTCACCTTTTAATCCGTTTTGCTCATCTGCTGTTAAAATGTCGCCTGAATAAAACGTAATGAAATTAATATTTCTGTCTCTAAGTTCTAAAAGTATCGGATAGACAATACTTTCTGATTTTGCTTTTTCCGAACGTGTGGGAAGATTGGAGGCTTTTTGTAACGTAGTTATTAGCCATTCACTTGGTTCGACAGGTTCTAATTTGCCAAATAATTGAATAACCTTATTTTTAACACCGAATTTGTTCAGTAAATCTTTTAATGAAAAATCGCTGTATGACATAATTAATCTGTATAAATGTTCAAAATCCAAACCACAAAATTAAACTATATTAGCTGATATTTTTTATATTCTTTACGATTTGATATGATTTTTTGTCGAATTACCAAAGAACAGCGGACGATTCAACTTGGGTTTTTCTAAGTTTCGGAACAAAAATATTCCGAACAGTGCAATTAAAGAACCAACAAACGAACCTGCTACGATATCTTCAAAAAAATGCCACGACAAATACACGCGCGAATACGCCGTGAGCAAGGCGATAAAAAAATATAAGACTTTGATTTTGTTCGATTTCGCCAAAAAAGCCAAAAACAAAAACAGTGCGAACGCCGTTGCCGTATGTCCCGACGGAAAAGAGTAATTGCTCGCCGGCTCCGCACCGGATACAATATATAAGGTGTGTGCCTTTTCGGAAAATTGCGCAAAATATTTTATCGGGCGGAAAAAATCGGGAAAAACAATTTTTTTTAGAAATTGAACAACAATACCGAGCAACACCGCAATACTTCCGAGCGTAAGCCCGTGCCGAATGTTACAGAACAGCAAAAGGAGAACAGCCGCAACAGCAATTGCCGCGCCGTCGCCCAGATACGTGAGATATTTAAAGAAAAAATCGAAAAAATTATGATGTAACGTATTGAAAAACAAATGCAATTCGGATTTTTCCGTGAACATAACCACAGCCGTTCCGAAAAGCATAAACGCCACAGCCGGAATCAAAAATGTGTGTTGGAGAGTTACTATTTTTCGCATTATTTTTTTTGCAAAATTAATAAAAACAAAAGAAATGCTGCGATATTTCGGAAAACATAAGCTCAAATTTTTGAATTATTTAGAAAATAATGTACCTTTGAGCACATTTTTTGCAGTAAAGAGTCCGGTCTAAAAAGCCTGTTTTATTTTAGCTAAACAATCTATATGCTT
>DYSM01000541.1 GCA_020718265.1 Draconibacterium orientale
TGATGTGATGATGTGTTGATGTGTTGATGTGCTTTTCTGAAATCTATATAAATTTTATGAAACAAAAACCCCGATTAAGTTTTTGGCAAATCTGGAACGTAAGTTTCGGATTTCTTGGCGTACAGTTCGGTTTCGCGCTGCAAAATGCCAATGCAAGCCGCATTTTATCGAATCTTGGAGCCGATTTGCACTCGCTTTCGCTATTTTGGCTCGTTGCACCAACCATGGGCTTACTTGTGCAGCCGATTGTAGGCGCGGCAAGCGACAAAACGTGGAATCGTTTCGGAAGGCGTTCACCTTATATATTAGCCGGCGCAATTATTTCTGTAATCGCCATGTTTTTTATGCCGAATGCACCGTTCATTATCAAAGCCGGCGGAGCTGCCGCGCTGATTTTCGGTGCCGTCATGCTCGCGCTCATGGACGGTTCGTTTAACGTTACATTCCAGCCATTCAGAGCTTTAGTTTCTGATATGATGCCGGACGAACAGCGGAATGTCGGTTATTCAATCCAAAGTTTTTTAATAAATGCGGGCGCAGTTTTAGGTTCAATTCTGCCGTTCCTGCTCACATGGTCGGGCGTGGCAAACAAAGCTCCGGAAGGACAAGTGCCCGATTCGGTGGTTTGGTCGTTCTATATCGGCGGTTCTATGCTGATTTTAAGCGTTTTAGTTACAGTTTTTAAAACAAAAGAATATCCGCCTGCGGAATTTGCAGAATATAATAATGTAACAAAAGCAGAAAAAACAGAGAAACAAAGTTTTTTGAAAACGTTGATTTCCATGCCAAAAGTTATGTTTCAACTTGCTGTGGTTCAGATGTTTTCGTGGTTCGCACTTTTCTTAATGTGGGTGTATTCCACACCGGCAGTTGCGCAACATTATTGGGGCACACCTATCGGCGATTCGAGTTCGGAAGCGTATGGCGATGCCGGCAATTGGGTCGGAATAAGTTTTGCGGCTTACAGTTTGGTTGCTGCGCTATTTTCGGTTGCGATGCCGCGCTTAATCCGCATGTTTAATCGAAAAACGGTTTATTCATTTGCACTTTTAGCGGGCGCGTTGGGATACATGTCGGCATTTATGTTTACGGATAAATACATGTTGCTGCTGTCGATGGTCGGCATCGGTTTTGCTTGGGCGGCGATTTTGGCAATGCCTTACGCAATTTTATCGAACGCATTGCCTCCGACAAAAACCGGAATTTTCATGGGCTTGTTCAATCTGACTGTTGTTATCCCTCAGATTTTGAGCGGTTTATTCAGCGGATTCATATTAAAAAACCTGTTTCAAAACGAAGCGATTTACATTTTTCTGCTTGCAGGTGCACTAATGTTAGCCGGCAGTTTGTCGGTTTGGATTGTGAGAGACAAAAGTTCGGAAGTCATAAAATAGTCAAAACGGTTGTCATAAAATTGTCATTTGATAGTCATAAAGTAGTCATAAGATTGTCATTTGATAGTCATAAAGTAGTCATAAAATTGTCATTTGATAGTCATAA
>DYSM01000109.1 GCA_020718265.1 Draconibacterium orientale
AATGAAATCATCTGACATTCTTTTACGCAAATTCCTGTAAAAAAAATCACAAAAATATGAGCATATTTGAACACATGCGACGCAATAACAGTCGCGAACTACTGTTTTTTGAAGAACAAAAATTGGCACTCAAAGCCATCATTGCCATCGACAGCATTGTGCTGGGTCCGGCGAACGCGAGCACAAAATTGTTTAATTACGCCTCGGAAGACGATGCCATTGCCGATGCACTCGATATTGCATATTTCAACTCGCTGCGTGCCGCGCTGTTACACAGAAGTTTAGGCGGCGGAAGTATTGTGCTGATGGGCGTGCCCGAAGTAAAAAATGAAATCTATTTCCGCGCGTTGGGCATCTTTTTGAACCGTTGGAACGGCAAACTCTTTATGACAAAAAGTAAAGGTGTGTCGTATTCCGATTTGAATTTCGTGCGCCGAGAGTCTGAATTTCTGCTCGGTTTGGACGAAAAACATAATGGTTTAGGGCAGATTTACGGCACACGCGCACGCGGCATGATTTGGGGTTTGCGCGCCGCCGCCAAAGAAAAATTCGACAACAACAGCCTCAAAGGTTTACGCGTTGTGGTGCACGGCATCGGCGATTTAGGTTCCGAACTCGTGAAAGAACTCATTGCGGAAGGCGCAGAAATCACAATTTGCGACCGCATTTACGACCGCATAAAAGTAGTACAAGATAAGGTGCGAAACATCAAAATTGTGCGCCCCGAAGACGTATATAAAGAGCCCTGCGACCTATTTTTGTCTTGTGCAACGGAAAAACTGATGCGCGCCGAAGATATTCTCGATTTGCAATGTAAAATATTGACAGGCAGCACGAACCAAATTTTGCAAACGCCCGAAGACGACGAACTGTTGAATCAAAAAAACATCATGTATCTGCCCGGCTACATTATAAATGGCGGCGATATTATTCAACTTTCCAACGAACTCGAAGGTTACGGCAAAGAAAAAGTGGAAAGCGAACTGTCCGACATCTATTATAATACGTTGGATTTGATACAGGAAGCCCGCAAATCGGGAAAAAATATCCGAACACTTGCCATAGAAAAATCCGAAGAATATGTCCGAAATGTAGAATCCATAAAATTATTGAAATAAACACAGATTTTGTTTGTAATAAAATGTAAATATCTGATTTCATGTAGATTAAAGCTATTTTTTTTAGTGAATGTATTGTCATTCAGTGGTCATTCAATGGTCAAAAAGTAGTCATTCATTGTTATTTTTAGTTTCAATCGAATTTCAACAGAATTTCTAAAAACATTCAAGTAGAAATATCACTATAACATTAGGCATTTCAATGAGTTCTGAGTTTTCTAACAAGCACAAGATTATAGACATCAGATTTTAGAATAACACTGTGAAATGCTGATTTTCTGTGTTTTATCGAAAATAAATATGAAATATTTCAAGAAAATAATGTAGAAATACCTAATCAAAAATTATGGCGAAATTCCAAAACAAACGGATTTTGCCATTTTTTTTACAGTTTTTAAGATAAATTCTTAGTTTCAAAAAAAAACAATATATTTGCACCCCTATAAAAAAGATTTTAGTTTAAAAATTAACAAACGTTTGACATGCAAAACAAAGGTGCAATTACTGTATTTGCAATACTTTTGGCAATCGCAAGTATTTATCAACTCTCGTTCACATACGTTTCGTCGCGTGTGAAAAACAAGGCGGAAAAATACGCCTATTCAAAACATTATGAGTCCACTTTGCCCAAAGACGTTAAAGGCGAAGCTAAAAAACAGATGTTGGAAAAATTTGCCGACACTGTGAGCGAAGCGTATGCGTCCAAAGTGCCCGAAAACACTCTGAATCAATACAGAGCTGTTTATTTGGATTCTGTGGCAACCGAAAAAACTTATCTCGGATACACGTTTCGCGAAACTCAACAACGCGAAATTAACCTCGGTTTGGACTTAAAAGGCGGTATGAACGTGATTTTGGAAGTGTCTGTGGCTGACCTCGTTCGCGGACTCTCGAACCACAATCCCGACCCGACGTTTAACAAAGCCATTCAGCTTGCAACCGCTCGTCAACGCACAGCGCAAGAGGATTTTATCACCTTGTTTTACGAAGAATACACCAAACTTGACAAAAACGCATCTTTGGGCAGTATTTTCGTAACTCCGCGTTTCAAAGGTCAAATTTCTTACGACACGCCGAACGATGAAATTATCAAAATTTTGCGCGAAGAAGCCATAGACGCTATCGACAACTCGCTCAACGTGTTGCGTTCGCGAATCGACCGTTTCGGCGTTGTTCAGCCTTCAATCCAAAAATTGGAAGGTACAGGCGGACGTATTTTGGTTGAGCTTCCCGGTATAAAAGAACCCGAACGTGTGCGTAAACTTTTGCAAGGAACTGCAAACCTTCAGTTTTGGGAAACATTCTATTACACAGATGTTTACTCTTTCTTTTTGGAAGCCGATAAAAAATTAGTGGAACTCAAAGCCGCCGATAAAGGTATCGTTACAGACACAAGCTCACTTTTACCGCTGACAAAAGCTGATTCTATAAAAGCAGATACCACAAAAACAGAAAGTTTGTTGGCAATTGATGATACTACAAAAACAGACTCGAACCTTTTGACCGGCAAAACAGACTCGCTGAACACAGCCAAAAAAGATTCGGAACATCCGTTGTTCGATTTGTTGAAACCCGCATTTAACAACCAAGGACAACCCGTAAAATCGGCAGCCGTAGGTTATGCGCACCAAAAAGATACTGCAAAAGTTAATGAAATTCTGAAACGCAAACAAATAAAAGCAATTTTCCCGCGCGAAATGGTTTTGGCATGGGAAGTGAAACCGTTTGACGAAAAAGAAGAATTATTTCAACTCGTAGCTTTGAAAGCTAAAAATGATAAACCCGTACTCGAAGGCGATGTTGTTACAAACGCGCGAGAAGAAACGGACAACACCACCGGCGAATGGCAAGTAAGCATGACGATGGACTCCAAAGGCGCATCGAAATGGGCACGCATTACGAAAGATAACATCGGCAAACAAATTGCCATCGTGTTGGACGGCGTTGTGTATTCGTACCCGGTTGTAAACGGCGAAATCAGCGGCGGACGCTCATCTATCTCCGGAAATTTCACTCAAATTGAATCTCAAGATTTAGCAAATATCTTAAAATCAGGCAAATTACCTGCACAAGCTATCATTATCGAAGAAGCTATTGTCGGTCCGTCGCTCGGACAAGAAGCTGTAAATTCAGGTTTACTTTCATTCGTGTTGGCGTTCATTCTGGTGCTAATTTACATGGTTTTGTTCTACCGCACGGCAGGTGTGGTTGCCGACATCGCGTTGATAACCAACGTTGTATTAATTTTCGGTGTGTTGGCATCGCTTGGCGCAGTTCTGACCTTGCCCGGTATCGCCGGTATCATTTTGACACTCGGTATGGCTGTGGATGCGAACGTTATTATTTACGAACGTATTAAAGAAGAAATGTATGCAGGCAAGGGCACGAAACTTGCGATTTCCGACGGTTTCAAAAACGCATATTCCGCCATTATCGACGGTAACTTAACCACTATTATCACAGGTATTGTGCTTTACATCTTCGGACACGGACCTATCAAAGGTTTCGCGACCACGTTGATTATCGGTATCTTAACTTCAATGTTTACAGCTATTTTTATCACCCGAATTATTTTTGTAAGATATATGGACAAGAACAAAGATATTACGTTCTACACCAATTTTACAAAAAATATGTTCCGAAATGCAGCTTACGACTTCATCGGAAAACGCAAAGTGGCTTATGTCATTTCAGGCTTTATGATTTTAGCCGGCTTAGTGTCGATATTTACACAAGGTTTGAATTTCGGTATCGACTTCACGGGCGGTCGCACTTACATTGTGAAGTTTGACAAAACAGTGAACACGACCGATATTTCAAAAGCATTGAAAGGCGCGTTTGGCGAAGCTCCCGAAGTAAAAACTTACGGCACTTCCGACCAAGTTAAAATTACTACTAAATACTTGATTGACAGTGATGATGCAAACGCAGATGCACTTGTGGAGGCAAAATTATTCGAAGGATTGAAACCTTATGTAAAAGCCGACATCACTCAGGAGCAATTTATGTCTGATTATCGCCAAAGCTCACAAAAAGTAGGACCGACCATTGCTGACGACATTAAAGTTGCGGCGGTTTGGGCAATCGTATTTGCACTTTTGGCAATTTTCCTTTACATCTTCGTGCGTTTCCGTAACTGGCAGTTTGGCGCAGGCGCAGTGATTGCCTTGCTCCACGATGCACTCGTTGTAATCGGCGTATTCTCAATATTTTACGCCATTATGCCGTTCAGTATGGAAGTTGACCAAGCGTTTATCGCCGCAATTCTGACCGTAATCGGATACTCGGTAAACGACACGGTTATCATCTTCGACCGTATTCGTGAATACGTGAAACTGCGACCGAATGCCGACCGCAAAACCACATACAACGCGGCTTTGAACAGCACGTTGGGCAGAACGTTGAACACCGCAGGAACAACTCTTGTTACCTTGATTGCAATTTTCATCTTCGGCGGCGATGTGATTCGCGGATTTGTGTTTGCATTACTCGTAGGTATCACCGTAGGAACATATTCGTCCGTATTTGTTGCAACGCCGATTGTTTTTGACACAATTAAGAAAATAATTGCGCCGAAAGAAGTCGTTTCAACCAACCGAGAATACAAAGGCGGCAAAAAGAAACAATCAGAAACCGAAGAAGAAGAAAACGCTTAATTCGTAGTTTCAATTCAATAAAAAAAACAGCATCTGAATTAAAGTTCGGATGCTGTTTTTTTTTAGATATTAGACGATAGATTTTAGACGTTAGATTCAAATTTCTTAGACTAAATGCACAAAATGAACACTCACCGATAAGCCGCTTAGCGGTTAATTTTGAGATAACTGATGCTGTTTTTCATATACATATAAAACCGCTTAGCGGCTAAAAGCATTTTTTGGAGCGGATTCTTAAATAGGTTTAAATATTTTAGACATTTTTCAAAAATACAAATGTCTAAGGTCTAACATCTAATTTCTTACGTCTCACAATGGACAAGCACACGCCCGAGCAACGCCGCCGAAACATGCAAGCCGTAAAAAGCAAAGGCTCAAAAATTGAACAAGCTTTAGCCAAAGAACTGTGGAGCAAAGGTTTGCGCTATCGAAAAAACGTCAAATCCGTATTCGGAACACCCGATTTTGTGTTTATAGGTTTAAAAATTGCCGTGTTTTGCGACAGTGAGTTTTTTCACGGAAAAAATTGGGAAACCAAGAAACTCGAAATCAAATCCAACCAAGCATTTTGGATAAAGAAAATTGAAGGCAACATGGCGCGCGACGCGGAAGTGAACACCAAACTCATCGAAGACGGCTGGGCTGTAATTCGATTTTGGGGTAAAGATATTTTGAAAAATCCGGAAAAATGTGCCGATACCGTGCGGAAAATTTACGAAAAACGTAAAGCAATATAAAAACGTAACGAACTGATTTAACGAAATTTATAGGTTATGTTTCAATTGGAAGTTTTGTCATTCGTTGTCAAAAAGTAGTCATTCATCGCTTTTTTAAAATTTCTATTGTATTTCAATCAGTTACGAGTGTTTTGACAAATACAAATTATTCAAATACAATTCTGTTTCGATTAATTTCTCGTGAATATCGAATTTTGAAATGACATTTTTTTGTGCAGCCAAGCCCATTTTTTGTCTCAAATCAATATCAGAAAGTTTTAAAATGTATGATGCAAACTGTTGGATATCAAAATCTTGAACTAAAAAACCGGTTTCGCCGTGCTCAATTAATTCCGGATTGCTGCTCACGTTGAACGCTACACAAGGTTTTGCACACGCCGACGCTTCGGCTAACACGTAACCGAAACCTTCCCAAAGCGATGTAAGTGCAAAAATATCAATATGTTGCAGAAATGCCGGAACATCATCTATAAATCCGCAAAACACAATTTTATCACTGACATTTTTTTTCTCGGCATACAGCTTTAATTCGGATTCCAAACGCCCCGAACCGCCGATAAGTATTTTAAAATCAAGGTTTTTCGATTTCAAAATTTCTGCTAAAACTATTAAATAATGTTGCGCCTTTTGTTTTTCCAAACGCCCAAGATTTCCGATGACAAGTTCGCTGCCAACTCGAGTGTAATATTTTGATTCTGAATGTTTTAGATAACTTGAAAACTCAATTCCGTTATACAAAATTTTGATTTTATCAGCCGGAAATAAGTTTGGATTTCGTTCTAAAATTGTGTGTTTTGTGGCTTCCGAATTGGCTATAATTTCGGTGATAACTGTTCCGAATAACATGCGATTCAAGCGGTTATCGCGAATCGGAATTGCACTTCCGCGCCGATACACAATGTGAGGAACGCCGGCAATTTTTGCAGCCGGCGCAGCAATTTTTACATCCGACGACAAATTAAAAATCACAATATCAAATTTTTCATGCTCAAAAAAACGAACTAATTCGCGCTTTGCAGACGGATTCAGAAAACTAAATTTTGATAAATTGAACGCAAACGACGGCAAAGCGATTTTGCTAACTTTTTGATACAGAATACTTTGAGGATGTGCGACCAGACAAGCATCGTAACCTTTTGATTGCAAATACGTTGCAGTGTCCAAATGCCACTTCTCGCCTCCGCCCCACGCTTTAACGGTGTTGAAAAAACAGATTTTAGGCTTTGCGGAGAGCACGGAGTTTTGCATATTTCAGGAATGTGGAATGAGCAGAATTTTTGCAGACAATGTAACCGTAAAAGCCGTCTAAGAAGCCGACTTTCAGCACATAAGAGCGAAAAAATTTGAACGCGGGATGCACTAAAAGTTTTACGGCATTGCTTTTTTTACCTTTTTTGAACTCAATTTCAGCCTTAATAGTCGAAAATTTATTGATTTGCGCAATATGTTGTTCAATAGAATGAAACGAATAGTGCAATAAGTCGCCGGACAGATGCTTGAGCGTTGCAGATTTTTCCAAAATCATGGTATCGTGCGGATTTTGACCGCCCCAACGCCCTGAACCTTTGCGCCATAAGCGAATTTTCGTATCGGGATACCAGCCGCAATGGCGAATCGGCTGCCCGCAAAAATGCGTCAAACGATTGAAACTGTAAGCATCATACGTAGGATTTTCTTTTACTTTTTTGATTTCCGAAAATAATTTTTCCGACAACACTTCGTCGGCATCAAGCGACAAAATATAGTCGAGCGAAGCCAAATCGGCTGCTGCATTTTTTTGTTCGACAAAGCCGGCAAACGGTGCTTGTAAGAATTTCACGCCGAAATCGCGGCAAATCATCGGAGTCTTATCTGTTGAAAATGAATCTAATACAATGATTTCATCCGCCACGGTTTGCGCCGCTTTCAGGCAAGCTGCAATATTTTGTTGTTCGTTGAAGGTGATGATGACGACAGATAATTTCATAAAATTAGATTTCAGACAACAGATTACGGAGAACAGAATGTAAATTATTGATAATCTACATTTTAATCTTCATACATTTAATCGTTGTATTCGGTTCGATATAAAAGAAAATTTCTACAAAACTAAAAAAAAAGAAAGATTTCAGCATAAAAATTTCTTTGCTATTTTCTAAACTGAACATTATATTAGATTTCAGACATCAGATTTCAGACAATAGAATGTAAATTACTGATATTCAATACTTTACATTTCAACATGTTATCCATTTACTTTGGTTTAATATAAGAAAAGATTATTGAACGAAAGACCATTTCATACACAGAAACTGTTCGTTCGTAGATGAAATACGGTCGGTTATCTGTTTTGAAAAATAATCTGTAACTTTTTAAGAGTCGTGTTCGTCTTATGAATGTCTGAAACGAACAAACAGACAATAGTGTTAAAACAAGGATGAATCGGGTGCGCACCTTCATTATCCGAACAAATTTTCAAAATATTTAAAAATTAAACAGGAGGAAAAAGTCATGAAACAAATCGTATTAATTGCACTCATTGCACTCGGAACATTAAATTTAAACGCCAAAGGCATCACGGCACCGGATTATGTGAGCACAAATTTCGGAACATTTTTTTACGAAAACGTGCGCGAAGGTTTTGGTAATTATTTGATTATCAGGAATGAAGCAGGCGAAACTATGAAATTCGATAAAGAATTAGTAAAATCATACAAAAGCAACGGACACGTATATGAACGTAAACCTGTGATTATCAATGGTAAAGCAAGCTCTGAAACAACATTTATGGAACTCATGTGTTACCGCAACGGCGTGCATGTTTACCGAGACAAAAACACAGGAAACGCCGGAAATCAAGTGTATTCCGTACATCTTTTTAAAGGTAACGACTTCATAATGAGCATTAACGAAAACAACAAAGATTACATTGTCGAATTTTTACAAAACAAATAAGCATTGCATTTCTCATAATCAGTATTTGTAAGAAAACGTGTAAATATTTGAATTTATGTAGGTTGTAGTCATTTTTTCAATCGAATGTTTTGTCATTTAGTAGTCATTCAATGGTCAAAAAGTAGTCATTCTGTTGTTTTTTAATAGTTTCAATTGAATTTCGATTGAATTTCAACAAAATTTCTAAAAACATTCGGATACGAAATTTCGCAATATCGTAAAGAATTTCAACATGTTATGAGTTTTCTTA
>DYSM01000542.1 GCA_020718265.1 Draconibacterium orientale
ATTAAATTTATATTAACGAGTTTGATTGTTTTTTTAACTGTTGAAAATTAGACAGTTATAATCTTTCTTCTTGTTATTTTGAGAAAATTTTGCCGGTGTGTTCAAATTTCTTATACGATTCTCGAAATATATTGCTTTTTTTGGAGATTCTTTTAAGTGTGGTTTCCATGAAAAAAATATTAAAATTTCTATTGTATTTTGTTGTTATCTTGCTGATTGCGTTTGCCGGATTTTTAATTTTCGCAACTGCCGACAATTACAGTCCGCCCGAACAAGTCATTGTTTTTCAAGCTGCCGAACCCGATATTTTTGCAGATACAGGCGAATTCAGTCTTGTAACGTGGAACATCGGTTATTGCGGTTTGAATGCCGAAATGGATTTTTTCTACGAAGGCGGCACACAGGTTAGACCCAAAAAAGATGTTGTGTTGCAAAACTTAAATGCTGTTAAACAAACACTTACCGAGCTTGGTGATATTGATTTTTTGCTTTTGCAGGAAGTCGATTCGCTCTCCAAACGCAGTTACGGATTGTGTGAAATTGACAGTATCAGTCGAGTATTTCCTTCATACAAAGCAGCTTATGCGAAGAATTATGATGTGTTTTTCGTTCCGCAACCGCTTACCGAGCCGATGGGCAACGTAAACAGCGGATTGCTGACGTTGAGCAAATTCACGCCCGCAACTGCAACACGTTTTGCTTATCCCGACGATTTTTCGTGGCCCCTGAGCCTGTTTTTTTTAGACAGATGTTTCCTCTTAAACCGCTACACGCTGCAAAATGACAAGGAGCTCGTGCTCATAAACACGCACAATTCCGCATTTGACAACGGTTCGCAGCGTGATATGGAAATGGCATATTTGAAAAATTTTATCGAAACGGAATATAAAAAAGGAAACTACGTCATTGCCGGCGGCGACTGGAATCAATGCCCGCCCGATTTTCGCCCCGAATTTCGTAAGCATAAGATGGACAATACTTTGCGCAAAGATATTTCGTCTGAATATATGCCCGATTGGAAATGGGCTTACGACCTGTCCGAGCCGTCGAACCGCCGTGTAACAACACCTTATAATGTTGAAACCACGCTGACAACGGTCATTGATTTCTTTCTTATTTCGCCCAATATCATTATTAAAAGCGTGGGAACAAAGCACTTGGAGTTTGAACACAGCGACCACAATCCTGTGGTTCTAAATATCAAACTAAAATAATGAGCCGAGTTTAAAACGTATAAAGTTTGTAAAGTTAAAAGTGTAATTCATTGATAATGACTATTTTAATTAGTGCTTGTAAGAAAACACCTAACTTGTTGTAATTCTTTACGATATAGCGAAATTTCGTTCCGAATGTTTTTAGAAATTCTGTTGAAATTCAATTGAAATTATTAAAAAACAAAGAATGACTACTTTTTGACTATTGAATGACAACTAAATGACAAAACATTCGATTAAAAAAAGCTATAATTTACATATATTCAATTATTTACAC
>DYSM01000543.1 GCA_020718265.1 Draconibacterium orientale
ACAAACGGCAGTTGTGAGCCGGTGAAACAGAAATTTCATGCGCCGAACCGAATTTCACAATATTCAGTTCGGCTTCATTCACTCCAAACCCATAATGACATTTAAAGATTTAAATTTAATCGAACCTATCCTAAAAGCCGTAACAGCAGAAGGTTACACCACTCCAACCCCCATTCAACACCGCTCAATTCCACTTGTGCTCGAAAAAAGAGATTTGCTAGGATGTGCACAAACAGGTACCGGAAAAACCGCAGCGTTTGCGATTCCGATTTTACAACTGTTATCGAACCAAAAACAGCCCAAACGAGGCATTAAAGTGCTGATTCTCACGCCTACACGCGAACTTGCCATCCAAATTGACGAAAGTATTGCAACATACGGAAAATTTACGCACATTTCGCATACCGTAATTTTTGGCGGCGTATCACAACTGCACCAAACCAACGCTCTGAAACGCGGTATCGACATCCTTACCGCAACACCCGGACGCTTGTTAGACCTTATGAATCAGGGCTATATCAACCTAAATACACTTGAAATTTTTGTGCTTGATGAAGCTGACCGTATGCTCGACATGGGTTTTATTCACGATGTAAAAAGAGTGATTTCACATTTGCCCGAAAAACGTCAAACCTTGTTTTTTTCAGCAACGATGCCTCCGGAAATTCTGAAATTGGCAAGCATGTTGCTTACAAATCCGGCGAAAGTGGAAGTTACACCGCCAACTTCAACGGTTGATAAAATAGACCAAAGCCTCTATCATACCAATAAAAATGACAAGCCCGAATTACTTTTGCATTTGATAAAAGAACAAAAAATTCAATCGGCACTTGTGTTCACACGCACAAAACACGGCGCGGACAAAGTTGTTAAATTTCTGACAAAATCGGGTGTGAAATCGGCTGCAATCCACGGCAATAAAAGCCAAAATGCACGCCAAAATGCGCTAAACGATTTCAAAAACGGAAAACTTACCGCTTTGGTAGCCACAGACATAGCTGCGCGCGGTATTGACATCGACGAACTTTCGCACGTGTTCAATTTCGATTTGCCCGAAGTGCCCGAAACCTACATTCATCGCATCGGACGCACCGGACGCGCCGGAAAAGAAGGCGTTGCCATTGCGTTTTGTGATTTGGAACAACATACGGAACTACGTGATATTGAGAAACTTATAGGCAAACGCATTCCGCTCATCGATAAACATCCGTTTCCTGTGCCCGAAGGTGCAAGACCCGAAAAACGTCCGCCCGCAAAACCACAGCAGCGCACAAGTCGCTATTCGAGAGGTAGATAGGATTTAAGAAAGTGTAAAAAATATCCCACATTTAACTTTGTGGGATATTTTTTTTAATGTCGAAACCTTTTACATCGCTACGTTTTTATTGACTGATTTTACGGTTTCGTAAAAGTTTTTAACCAATTGAGTCAGAAGCTTATCTACATCAATTTTTTCGCGTTTAATCCACTGCTTAATTTCCGGTTCCA
>DYSM01000544.1 GCA_020718265.1 Draconibacterium orientale
ATCTCATATCTCAAATCTCATATCTCATATCTCATATCTCATATCTCAAATCTCATATCTCAAATCTCGCTACTTTTTTACGAGTTTCATATCGGTTATCAGCCACTTTCCGGCTTTTTTTTCGAGATAGAAATTTTGTTTAAACACATCGTCGCCGTTCACTTCATCTTTGTAGGAAACTTCGGCGTAAATGACGGCTTTTCCGTTTTCGCTCGGGCGTTCTTCTATATTAATAATGTCGGTGGACCAGATTCCGCCAAACGCTTTCAGCGAACTGAACTGTTTGAAATCGCCCCATTTTTTGACACTTTGACGCGCAAAAGCTGCCACAAATTCCTTGTCGCCCAGTTCTTTAATGAAAGATGTTACCGTTTCGAGCGGCGATAAGGTTGCCGAAGTTTCGTCTTGAATCGGGTCGTTTTTTTCAACGGGAACGACTTTTTTTTCTTCTGCGACTTTGGATGTATCTTTCTTTATATCAGAAGTTTCGCCTCCACAGGCTGCAAATAAAATTGCAATTAGACTTGTAAAAAAGAGATGTTTCATACTGAAAAAAATAAAATGATTTCTACAAAATTAGGTGTAAATTTGTCTAAAAAAAACAAGTTTACAAACAATTCAATATTTTTTATGAAAAAAGGTATTGACTTTACGAAAAATAGGTGTATCTTTGCAGTCCAATCCAAAAATCTTGGGGTCGAAATGGTATCGACGGCGAGGCTAATGGGGTTGTAAGCATGTCGAGCCATGTAGATTGACTCGTAAATCCGGTCTGCAAACCAACAAACGGCAATAATACAAATTATGCTCTTGCTGCGTAGTCGAATCAAGTAAACTCACGCTTAATCCTGCCTATAATGGGCGGGACGAGACGTCTCTCGGAAAGTTTGTCTGACACTTTCTGTTTGTGAGGCGCGATAGAGTTCGGAATAGCTTGCACGAAGTTTTGGCGTGTAAGTGAAATTAAGAAGCTAAGGTTACGATAGGGTGTTCTTTCCCGGTCGCAGCTCGAAAATCAATAAAGAAATACACATGTAGAAAGCAAGTTCGTTACTTGTTCGGACGCGGGTTCGACTCCCGCCGGCTCCACTGTTAAGTAACTTATTGTCAATAACTTACAAAAATTAAAAAAGCCGTCGCATCTCTTGCGCGGCTTTTTTTTGTGGAATCTACGCAATAGCTATCTTTCCGTTTCTCATACTAAACCGCTATCAAGATTGTTATTTTGACGATACTTTGTCCTATCGGACGAAAGCATGTCAAATAAGACTTTCCATCGTCCGGTAGGACATGGAAACGTCAGTCTTTTTTGTCATTTTGATAGTGGTTTAGTATTAGTTCTCTCGTTTATTTTACTGTTTCGTATAAGCTAATCACAAATAATTTTAAAAACTTTGATAACGTAAAAAAATAGTGAGCAAAAATAAAAAATGTAACTATTCAGCCGCTATAAACAACTGATTGATAATAACTTATAAATATTATT
>DYSM01000110.1 GCA_020718265.1 Draconibacterium orientale
ATTATTTAGATTTGACAAACAAACCCACCATTCCCGCCGATGTTGCCGATTTGACCGATAATACAAATCTGTTTTTCGACCGTAACTATAACAGCCTCAGCAATAAACCGACCTTATTCAGCGGCAGTTACACCGATTTATCCGACAAACCGACTTTATTCAGCGGAAATTATTTAGATTTGACAAACAAACCCACCATTCCCGCCGATGTTGCCGATTTGACGGACAATACAAATCTGTTTTTCGACCGTAACTACAACAGCCTCAGCAATAAACCGACCTTATTCAGCGGCAGTTACACCGATTTATCAGACAAACCGACTTTATTCAGCGGAAATTATTTAGATTTGACAAACAAACCCACCATTCCCGCCGATGTTGCCGATTTGACGGACAATACAAATCTGTTTTTCGACCGTAACTACAACAGCCTCAGCAATAAACCGGATTTATCTGCTTTTGCCACAAAAAATATGAACGCCGAAAATCTCACAAATTTGGCAGACCCGATAAATGACCAAGATGCAGTTACAAAAAAATATGTTATCATGCGAGCTTCACTGACAGGTGATACGCTGTTTTTGGGTGAAAATCAATTTGTTATCATACCCGGAATAAGTGCTGCAAATATACCTGTTGAAACCACAGTAACGGATTACGACGGAAATGTGTACGACATTGTTGTTATCGGCACACAAACTTGGATGGCTGAAAATCTGAAAGTTACACATTATCCGAGCGGAACGGCAATTCCGACAGTTGCAAACAACACGGCTTGGAATGCACTCGGAAATACCAACACCGATGATGCGTTTTGTTACTATTTAGATAACACCTCGTCTCCAAACGGTGCACTTTACACATGGGCTGCCGCCATGGGCGACAACGCCGTGAGCAGCACAGCAAATCCGAGCGGTGTACAAGGTGTTTGCCCGAACGGATGGCATTTGCCGAGTGATGCCGAATGGACACAACTCACAAGTTTCATTACCTCAGAAGGCTACTCTGAACCCGGAACTGTTTTAAAATCTACCTCAGGCTGGAACGGCGGAGGCAACGGAACGGATGATTTGAACTTCACAGCTTTGCCCGGCGGATACCGAAGCAGCACAGACGGCGCATTTTACGACGACGGAAATCGTGCACGTTTTTGGAGTGCAACTGAAAATTCAACCAATGCTTGGGCACGCGATTTACGTTACGATTTACTTACTGTAACACGTTCTAATTTCCCAAAATCAACGGGCAGTTCGGTACGATGCGTAAAGAATTAAGAATGAAGAATGAAGAATTAGGAATTAAGAATTAGGAATTAGGAATTAGGAATTAAGAATTGATAATACTATATCAAGTTTCAAGTTTTAAATTTCAAGTTACCTGTCTCAATGATGGAGTTTTTTTAGTTTTCTTAACATATTCTTAAAACGAAATGATTCAACATATTGTTTTTTAACATAATTTTGCAGTTTGAATTTGTCTTTTTTAATCACATTTAAAATAAATTAAAATGAACAAAAGAACCCTACTTCTTCTGTTTGCACTTATGGCAACCTTTTCCGGTTTGATAGGTGCAAACATCAATTCTACTCCCGCAGGCGGAGATTGGAGCGCGAACACTACTTGGTCCGGTGGCATTGTGCCTGTTGCAGGCGATGACGTTACGATTGTTGCCGGAGCAACAGTTATTGTAAATCAAGATATTACGATTCAAAATCTGCTCGTTCAGGGCAGTTTGGTCATCGGTAACGATTTAACGGGGCGAAACCTAACAATTACCGGAACAACTACCGTTGATGCAACAGGCAGTTTTACGGTCGGTGCGTTTAACATTACGCACAATGTAACGTTTCAAGGTGCGGTAACGAACAACGGTATTTTGGATTTTTACAACTCATCGAGCCAAGTTGCGAATGCGGTTTTTTCCGGAATAGCAATTTCAGGCTCGAATATACCGCAATTTGCAAAAGTTACATTCAATTCCGGAACCGTAACCGCAGGCGTTGCATTTGACATCAACGGCGCAGTTGTGATTGAAAACGCAACAACATTTGCCGACGGCGGTTTCACGCACACCGTTGCCGGAAACTGGACAGAAAACGGTTCGGGGCAAATGACCGGAAACGGAACTATTGTCATGGATGCACAATACATTCAATCCGTTACAACCGCCGCAACGTTTTACAACCTGACATTTTCAAGCGGAGCAGTCGGCGTTTTGGGTGCAGGAATTACGGTGTCTAATAATTTTTTGGTAACCAATAATTCCGATGTTCAATCCACACAATCGCACACGTTTCAGGGGGATTTTACGGTTGATGACGGCAGTAAATACACCGCATCAGACGGACAAGCTACGTTTAATTCCGCTACTGAACAACAAATTGTAACAATCGGGACAACAAACGGAGTTCCCGCTGCAAGTTTTTGGCGCGCCTATTTTGACGGCGGGAATCCGACGTTTAACAAACTGATTCACGGAAATCTATATGTCAACAGCACCTTATATATTTACGACGATGCCACCCTTGCCGATGATGCAAACACTTACACGCACACATTCATCGGGGACGGACGCATAGACGGCGTGTTCGGCATTTCGAGTAATGTACTTTTGCGCGGCGGAACATGGTACGACGGCGGCGCGGATAACGATTTTACACTCGGCACATCCGAAATTACCGTCAAAGGTTACGTGTATGTGGGCGCAGGCGACATCATGCGCGTAAACAAAAACATCACCATCGTTCCGGATGACAACGGAAATCATACCGGTTTGATTATCAACGACAACTCGGAGCTTATCGGACTCGGCGCGGGCGATGTTTTGACTGTCAGCAACAACACCTCATTATATATTCGAGACGATGTGAATTTTCCGACCACATTTTCGACCATAGACTTGCAGCAAGGATGTTATGTGCGTTACGATGCCGGTTTACCGAATCAAAATATTTATGCCGGAGTAACTTACTGGCACTTGTATTTGAATGCAGGCACAACCAAAACCGCGCTCGGAAATTTGGACGTAAACGGAAGTATTTGGATTTACACATCCACAAACTTTGTTTTGGGAAGTTTCGACCATACCTTTGCCGGAAATATATACAATTCCGATGAAGTTGGCGGACACGGCTCCATGACTGCCACCGGCGGCTCGGTAACTTTGGATGCTCCCGATGCCGACCAGTCTATCTATTTAAACGGAACGGGAAACTACATTTTTAACGATTTATACCTCACAAGCTCAGCTCCGACAGGTGCGCGCAACAAATATTTTAACGACCATATCACTGTAAACGGAAATTTTTCAGCCACAAATACCGGCGGCAGCGTAACTAATATGCTGAATGTTTACATGTATGAATTTGTAATTACCGGAGACGACGATTTTACGCTCGGTTCAAATGTTCGGTTACTTTCCAGCGGAACAAATACGTTTGAAACCTCCATCGCAAGTTTTTCCGGTGTGAAGAATTTTGATGTCGCCAGTACGGTGCGCTTTTACAGAAATATTAACGGCTCATTCCAAAATATTCCGGACGGATTTACTTACGGAAATATCGAACTTTACGGAAATACCCAAAAACGTCCGATGGCTGATTTGGACATCAACGGTAACGTCTCAAATGTTGGGGGAACTCCTGTGCTTACCGACAATTCGCATACGTTGAACGTTGCCGGAAATTGGGCTATGAGCTTCACGACCACAAGTTTAACCGGAACAAATACCGTTATATTCGATGGAGTGAATCAAAATATCGGGCAATCGAACTTCAATCATGTTACGTTTTCAGGTTCGGGAGTGAAAACCGTTTCGGGCGCACTTGATATATTGAAAAATTTGACCATTCAAACCGGAGTTACGGTAAATGCTGATTTACAAACGATTAACATCGAAGGAAATTGGGCGGAAAACGGAACGGGTATGTTTCAACAACCGACTTCCGGTACAGTAATTTTTGACGGAACGACTGCAAATCAAACCGTTCTGACAACACCTTCGAGCTATTTTTACAGTTTAACAATCAATAAAACCGGTGCAAATAAAACACTGACTTTTAATTCGAACATTGATGTAAACGGGACGCTCAATTTCACTGAAAATTATGCCGCTTTGGACTTAAACGGCAGGAACTTACGCGTTGCCGGCGATTTTTATTTCCGAAACGGTTGCACGTTTTCACACTCGAACGGAACGGTATTTTTTGACGGAAATACGGTGGCACAACTTATCCGAAATTACAATTCTTCTACCATCGTTTTTTACGATGTCGAATTTACCGGAACTGCAGTTAAACGCCTGTATGACAATTCGTTCCGTTTTAAAAGAAACGTTACGATTACAAACACGACTTTGGACGGACAATACTGGGCGCAATACGTGGAAGGCAATTGGATTAACAACGGCGTTTTCAGACATTCAAACACCTTGTATTTTGATGGAAGCAGCGACCAAACTATCTCACAATCATCGTTTTACACTGTCCGATTTCAAGGTGCAGGAACAACCAAAACCTTGACAGGAAACATAACCCTCAACGGCAATTTGTACATTGATGATGCAACTTTGGATGTAAGTCCGGCGAGTTATGCCATATCAATGGACAACAATTGGTACAACAACAGCACCGGTTCGTTTATTGCTCGACAAGGCACGGTTACGCTCAACGGCGAATATTCGTATCTGTTTACAGGTGAGAGCAATACACAATATTCGGGCGGAACTTTCTATACAACTTTGGGCGGAACAAAAGCGTTTTACAACCTCACAATCACCAAGCGAACAAACGATTACTGGGTGCTTTTGCGCGGCGATTTGCATGTTTCTAACAATTTTGTCATAAATCAAGGCGATTTTAGACAAAGCAACGACCCGGTAAATTTCGGTATCAATGACATCACCGTAGGCGGAGATTACTTTTGCGACGGTCAATTTCGCGATAATTATTATGCTGAAACCTTTACGCTGAATCCCGCAAGCGGGACGCATACGTTTACCCCGAAAAGCTCAAACACGTACGGAGTGTTTATTTTTGACGGCGCAGCAGGTTCGTCATACACCTTCGGCAGCGACCTGAACATGCAGAATAACAGAGCGATAACCATAAACAACGGCGATATTAGTCTAAACCGTTTCAAACTCACAACAAACGGCGCAACAGGACACATCACCATGAACAACGGCTCGCTGACCGTGAACGAAAACGCAACGCTCAGTATGGGTGCGGGTGCAACATTCACAAACGCCGGCGGAACATTCAAACTACTCGGAGCATCGGTTGAACCAGCCTCATTGATAGCGACTTCCGGTAACTTTACTTTCTTGCAAACTGCGGGTTCGATTCAAGCAAAATTTTACAGAATCGTTGGCACAAGCGGAAACGGCATCAATATTTCGGGCGGAAGCATTGACGCAACCAATACATTCCAAAACGGAAGCTTCTCCGGCGGCACAGGAACGGCATATTTGACCACGAACGGAATAAATATCGGTGCAGACCGTACGCTCACAGACGTAACCTTCAACAGCGGACCGACTTTCAACGTCCAACGCACCTCCGGAACCGGCGCATTGATTTTTGAAAACGCCATCGGCACACTCGCCGGCGAATCGTTCGATAACGACAATGCTTCGCCCGGAACGCTCATCAATTGGACCTATCCGGGTGCGAAACTATGGACAGGTTTGGGCGACGGCACAAGTTGGAACGATGCAAATAACTGGGGACCTGTCGGCATTCCGACTTCGGCAACAACCGTAATTTTAGACCATACAAACGTTGCGGGCGTGTACACCGTGAATCTCAATTCCGACGCAGACGGTTTGGCTAAAAGCCTCTTAATTAATTCCGGCGGAAGTGCGATTTCGTTGATTTTGAACGGAAAAACATTAACAATTTCCGGCGATGTAACCATCAGCACAAGTTCGGTACTTACACAAACCACGGCTGCCGATGTGATTACCGTCAGCGGAAGTTGGGCAAATCAAGGCACGTTCAATTCCGGAACTTCAACCGTAATTTTCAATCCGGCAACAGCTACGCACACCATCACCGCACTCGGAGCCGCCGACCCGTTTTATAATTTGACGATTAACGGAACAGACGGTGTAAATGTCATCAGCTCAAATATTTACGTGAATAACAATGTGCTTTTGCAAGACGGAACACTGACTGCCGGCAATTTCACCTTGTTCGTTTCCGGAAGTTGGACACGCAACGGCGGTACAATTTTCAACGTAGGAACAAGTACGGTAAATTTCAATAAAGCCGGTGCACAGAACATCAACGGCGGCGAATTTTACAACTTTACCACAAGCGGCAGCGGCACAAAAACCATCACCGCAAACGTGGATATTGACAACAGCGTAACGCTCAATGCCGGAACGGTTTTGGATGCAGGCACAAATACGATTTACATCGGCGGAAGCTGGACAAACCTTGTCGGAAATACCGGATTTACTCAAACCGGTAGCGGAACCGTATTTTTCGACGGCGTTTCAGGCACACAAACCATCGGCGCTGGTGCAAGTTTGACCTCTACTTTCAACCACATTATTTTTTCGGGAAACACAAAAACGATTGATAAAAATATCAACGTAAACGGAAACGTTACTCTGTCAAGCGGGACGTTGTATATCAGAAATGCGATTGATATGACGGGTGACGGTGTCGATAATTCATTTGCAATGAGCGGCGGAACGCTGTATTTGCAAGGACACAGTGCCGATTTTTCAAATAATTTTCCCAAAAATTTTGAAACAATAAATCTCAGTGCCGGAAGTGTGGTTTATCAGGCAAATTTCAATCAAACCATCTATCCCACAACCTATTCGACACTTTATGTGCGCCGTGAAAATGCCGGAAATTTATCAACAAAAACCATGACCGGAAACATCACCGTAAACGGAAGTTTGTATAATGATGATGTTGAAACTTTGTTAGATGTAAACGACTTTACGATTTTCCTCTACGGCGGAATCGGTTTTGCCACAGGCGGTCGTCAAATTGACTGGGGTACAAACGGAACACTTGACCATTTTGGAGAATGGTACACAGTTGATGCGGATATTTTAAGTTTCAACAATGTGATAAAACGCAATCGCGGCTATTTGAACATTCAATACACGCCGATTACGATTACCGGAAATATGTCAATTTTGGAAGATGCCTATTTGCGTCAAGATGCCGTAAATATCACATGCACAGGTGCAGGCAAAACGTTTACGCTTGCGCCTACGGCTTATGTTCAATCGTTTAATCCGGAAAACGGATCCGGGAACAAAGCATTTCCGACAGGTTTTGCAACCTACGATTTACATGCCGACAGTCGGGTATATATCTCCGGAACCGTCGGCGACCAAGAAATTTATACCGTTCCGACGTACGGGAATCTTTACATCAATACCGGAGCGGAAATTAACATTTTTCTTGACGGAAATTTGGATGTAAACGGAAGTTTTACCATGACAGACCAGCCGACTTTGATAGACAACGGACACAACATTAACATCGCCGGCGCAACGGTAGATATTCGAAAATACACACCGTCCGGTGCAACAACCATGACCTTCGACGGTGCAAATCAGAGCATTTACGATGCCGGTCCGAATGCTACGGTGTTTGATATGAAAGATGTTGTCTTTGCAGGTTCCGGCACAAAAAATATGCAATACAACGGCGATGATTGGTATCTCGTTACGGGAAATTTGACCATTAACCCCGGTGTAACTGTCAGCATACCAAGACGTTTAGATTTTTCCGGCTCAACGTGGCTAAATAACGGAACGTTCAGCAACACTGCATATCAAGTAAATTTTATCGGAAATACGCCCCAAAGCATCAATCCTGGTGCTAACAACATGTTTTACGCCGTAAATTTCACAGGCACAGGCTTAAAAACCTTTACCGTAAACGGAATCGTGGTCGGAAACGGAACATTTACTTTGGGTGCAGGCGTGGGAATTGACATGGGAAGTTTAACCCACCGCATTGCTTCCGAACGCATCACCGACAACGGTTCAACCCCGACTACACAATTTGCAAATTTTATTTTTGACAGAAACGGAACTCAATATCTGCCTTCATTAACTTGTAACGATTTGATATTCAGACGATACGACCAATGGGACAGAATTCGACAATTGGAAGGACAAATTGATGTAAATAACTTGATTATCGAAGACGGAACGCAGCTTCGTTGTTCGCAAGATGCCGATGTTACTACGCCGACCTACGATGTTATTGTGCACGGAAATTTCACAAACGACGGCTATTTATACGCTTGGGGCAATACATTTTATTTTGAAAGCCCCAATACCGACCCGAAAACCATCAAACAAGGACAGGGAAGTTTCGATAATGTCATGTTTAATCATTCAGAAACTTTTGCTCGCACATACACACTTTTGCAGGATACAAGAATTTATGAAGATTTAACCATCGGCAACAGAGCAACCTTAGATGTAAACGGACAAAATTTGTATCTCGGAAACGACGATTCAAACGACCCCGCCGAACCCGCAGCCGAAGTGCATACGATAGAAAGCGGCGGTACGCTTGACGTGGACGCCGGTGCATCGCTCATTTTCAGTTGTC
>DYSM01000545.1 GCA_020718265.1 Draconibacterium orientale
TTGCTGTAAAACATATAAAGTTTCAATCAAAAAACTGTTTTAAAGTTTTTCAAGGCGTTCATTTTTTAATTCTTGGGGGCTAAACCTTCAGTGGGCGTTAAAATATGGTTATTTCAACAATTTTTCGCGTTCGCCTTCAAAACCGGGTTTTTCGAGCAGTGCGAACATGTTTCTTTTGTATGCTTCCACTCCGGGTTGGTCGAAGGGATTCACATCAATCATGTAACCACTGATACCACAGGCTTTCTCGAAAAAATAGATGAGTTGCCCCAAATAATATTCGTTTAATTTGGGTATTTCGAGGCGAATAATGGGCACGCCGCCGTCGTTGTGAGCTAAAATGGTTCCCAATTCGGCATTTTTATTGATAAAGTCGATGCGTTTTCCTGCCAAAAAATTAAGTTGGTCCAAATTGTCTTTGTCGCTTGGAATCGTGAGTTCTTGTTGTACTTCACTTACAGAAATTACGGTTTCAAAGAGGTTGCGTTTCCCGTCCTGAATGTATTGCCCCATGCTGTGCAAATCGGTCGAAAAATCGACACTTGCAGGGAAAATTCCTTTGCCCTGTTTGCCTTCGCTTTCGCCGTAGAGTTGTTTCCACCATTCGGCAAGAAAATGCAATTTTGGGTTGTAATTAACCATTATTTCGTTAGTATAACCTTTGTTATATAGGATATTTCGGACAGCGGCGTATTGAGCTGCCGGATTTTGATTGAAATCAACATCGGTACTTGTTCTGCGATACATTTCCAAGGCACCTGCAACAATTTCGCGTATGTTAAAACCTGCAATGGCAATGGGAAGCAGCCCAACGGGTGTGAGAACCGAATAGCGTCCGCCGATGTCGTCGGTAATAACATAGGTTTTATATCCTTCGATATTTGAGAGTTGTTTCAGAGCACCGCGTTTTTCATCGGTAACGGCAACAATTCGTGTTCGGGCTTCTTCTTTGCCGTATTTTTGTTCCAAATCGTTTTTTAAAATTCTGAAAGCGATTGCCGGTTCGGTTGTTGTTCCGGATTTTGAAATTACGATAAGTGAAAATGATTTGTCTTTCAATATTTCCCGCAATTCAAACAGATATTCTTCGCCTATATTTTGACCTGCATAAACGATTTGGCATTCCGAACGGTAGGCTCTGAAACTGTGCGAAAGTGCATCGATAGCAGCTTTGGCACCCAAATACGAGCCGCCGATGCCGATAACGACCACGAAATCGCTTTTTTGACGTAATGAGGCGGCTGTTTTTTCGATATCACTCAAAAATTCGTCCGATAATTCGTTTGGCAAGTTCACCCAGCCCAAAAAATCGTTGCCCTTGCCGGTTTTGTCGTGTAAGGCTTTGTTCATGTTCAAAGCATTATCTTTCAATTCGTTGATCTGTATTTCCTGAACAAATTTTTGAATGTATTTGAAATCGGTTTTCATAGTATTGTTTTTTTAAAATTTGGAGGGTTATATATGAGTC
>DYSM01000546.1 GCA_020718265.1 Draconibacterium orientale
AACACGGATTTCAAATCCGTGATACAGGTAAAAGGCTGTCCCGCAAGGATGGCTTTTTTTATGAATCTTACATTTATTTGCGAACGGCTTCTACGGTGTAACCTTGCGCACGCAGTAAGGCTAGAACACCCTTTTCGCCCGGCAAATGCGCCGCTCCTACGGCAATAAACGTGCTTTCTTTCTTAATTTGTTCCGCAATAACAGGTATCCAATTACGGTTTCGTTGGTTGAGAAAACGTTCTTCAAAATCAGGAATTGAAGTCTCGGCAGCACTCATTCGTGCAAGTTCGCTTAAATTTTGGTCGAGATATAATTGTTTTAACGCGTTGTATTCCTCCATCGGATTCTTAGACACATCAGTCATATTCATTGCTTTTACTTGGTCTTCGATGCTAATACCTTCAAAAATAGAGAATTGGTAGTCCATGGTTTCTAAGCCGAGTATGTTCATTTTGCGCTTCTTGGCAAGTTTGCCTAATTCAGTTTCGTAACCCTTTGGTTTTTTGATGAGTTCATTGAGCAATATCCCGCTCGAAAACAGCGGTTGCACAATTGTCATGCGTTCAAATTTCTTTTCCTTGATACCTAAATCATTTATTATGAAATTTTTATAGGTTTGAAAATCGGACTCAGGCATGTAATCCTGCAATTTTTTGCCTGCGGGCATCATGGCACGTTTTGCCATTGCAATTTGGTCTTTCAAAGGCATATCGACCACATCTACTTCCAACGCCAATGCGGTGCACGACTTGAAAATGTCCTGCATATAGCTTGGGAAATAATAGTCGGCAGCGGGCATAAGATGTATGGTTCCGAACAGATATGAAGGCTTTTCGATACCGTTTCCGGAAATTTTCCACAGCATTGCGTTCTGATTATCAGCATTTTGCGATTTAGCTGCAATGCTTGCTGCCAAGACAAAGAACAATCCAATTAAGATTCTTACAGATTTCATAACTTATTTTTTAACAATTTTTTTAATGACTCGACCTTTTGAAGTTTCAACACTCAAAATATAAATACCGGGAGTAAGTACTGACATATCTGTTTGAAATGAAACAGACTTGGTTTGACCGAAATTTCTACAAAGATATTCTTTTCCGGAGATATCCGTAAGTTTGAATGTACAATCCGTTCGTTCGGGAGTCGAAATTGTAATATTTACATTATCGGTAACAGGGTTTGGATATGATTTTACACTCAAACCACTTTTGAGCGTTCCTACGGTTTCGATGTCGGTTTCCTCTCCAAAAGGCAGAATGTTGTAATAGATTTCAACATCTTCGCCGTCGAAGGCACCGTAAAATGCAATGACGTTATGTTTTGTGGCTAAGATTTGAAAATACTCGCCTATGCCTACGGAGGCATCAAATCCGTCCGCATTGTAGTTCCACGCTTGGTCGGATACTTTATATTCTTCAAATGTTGCACTGCCGTTGTAAGACAATGCGTAGTAATAG
>DYSM01000111.1 GCA_020718265.1 Draconibacterium orientale
TATCAGTAATTTAACTTTACAAACTTTCAACTTTATGATTTTTTATACTGAACTCATGATTTCTCTAATTTTAAAATGTGTTTATTTGGATAATTTATGTGTTTTAGTTGCAGATTGGAATTTCAACAAAGACTTCCATATTGAAGTTTCAGTTGCACGGCAAGATGTTAAAATTTCTTAAAAAAAGACGATATTCCGAAATAAAACAACATTGCCAAAGTTTTTGGCTTTGGCAATGTGTATGATGTTGAATTACAAACCGTAACTTTGCGCTACAATTTCGGCAATGTCGAGCACTTTGATGTCGGCTTCCCGGTTTTTCATTTTCACGCCGTCGCGCATCATGGTCATGCAGTAAGGGCAAGCGGTTGCAATGATGTTTGCGTTTGTTTTCAGGGCGTCATCGGTGCGCATTTCGTACACTTCCATGTTGCCCTTTTCGGCTTCTTTGAACATTTGCGTTCCGCCGGCTCCGCAGCACAGCGCACGGCTTTTGTTTCGCTGCATTTCACTGATACTGACATAGTTAGAAAGAGATTTTCGCGGCGCATCGTAAACCGAATTTCCTCGTCCGAGATAACACGGGTCGTGGTAGGTTACGGTTTTTCCTGCAAATTTTGCGGCTGTTTGTTTCAGTTTATCTTCGGATATTAGCTTGGAAATCAATTCACTGTGATGTATAACTTCGTAGTTTCCGCCCAAATCGGCATATTCGTTTTTCAACGTATTATAATCGTGCGGGTCGCAGGTTACAATTTTTGTAATGCCGTAACTGTTTAATACTTCGATATTTGCAAAGGCTTGCATTTGAAACAAAAATTCATTTCCGGAGCGTTTTGCCAAATCTCCGGTGTCGGTTTCTTCAGTTCCGAGACACGCATAACTTACGCCGGCGAACTGCAAAATTTTTGTAAAATTTCGGCTAATTTCCATCGAACGATCATCGAAACTGCACGCTGAGCCAACCCAAAATAAATATTCAGGACGATTATTTTCCGTAAATTCAGAGATTAACGGAACTTTTACAGGCGTTCCGTCGGCGAATTTCAGATTTTTTGCCCAATTAAAACGGTCGGCGGCAGAATATTTCCAAGGTGCGCCGTTGTTTTCTATGTTGGTGTTGGCTGCATTCACGGCAGACGGCGCGGCGGATTCTTCCAAATATAAATGTCGGCGCATTTCCAAAATCATCGAAGGTTGGTCGATATTCACAGGGCATTCCTGCGCGCAAGCGTTGCAAGTGGTGCAAGCCCAGAGTTCTTCGGCGGTTGTGTAATTTCCGATGAGCGATTTTCCGTCCGAAAAAGTCTTGCCTTCTTTCAACAAACCGCCCGATTTTTCTTCCATTCTGCGGCGATAATCGAGCACAATTTTGCGCGGCGAAAGTTTCTTACCTGTCTGATTTGCAGGACAAACCGATGTGCAACGTCCGCATTGCGTACACGTAAGCGAATCCAAGTAAAATTTCCACGAACCGTCTTCGACATCTTTCATTCCGAAACGAATCGGTTCGCCGGAATCATCGGGCATCGGTGCGTTCGGGTTCAACATGAGTTCTACTTCTTTGCGCACATTTTCCATAACATTCATTTTCGTAAGTGGTTCTGTGCGTGATAAATACACGTTCGGCAACGACATAAACACGTGAAAATGTTTTGAGTAAGGCAAATAATTTGCAAATGCAAAAATGAGCAAAACGTGTGCCCACCAACAAGTTAGCTCGATAAAATGTAAATTTTCATGAGAAATATTTGTAATGAAGCCTGCAAGCATTAAGCTTATCGGAAAAACGCCTTCAATTTCGTGCGCCGTTGCGTTCGCGTGAGCAACATACGCAGCATTCATACCAAGAAGTGTTATCATTAGTAATAAAATGAATGTCAATGATATAGCTGCATCTTTATGGTCTTTGTGTCGAAGTTCTTCGCCCGAAAATCGTTTAACGTTCATAAACAGTCTTCTTGCTAAAAAAATCAAAACACCGACTAAAATTATGAGCGCAAACACATCGCCGCCGCCGATTATAAAATCGTAAACGATGCCAAGAAACGACAGAACGCGGTCATTTGCGAAATCGGAATCGAACATCGTACCGGAAATTCCGTCTAAAATCATTTCGGCGGAGCCGACTGTTATGAGCAGAAATCCCCAAAACACAAGTGCGTGCAGGAATCCGATAATCGGAAATCGCATAATTTTGGTTTGTCCGCCGGCAACTTTCAAAACCATGCCGAGCCGTTCGCCCACATTTGTAAGCGCATAAGGTTTTTTGAGAAGTTTTACGATTTTTAAAATTTTAGAAAAACTAAATGCCAGAAATCCGACGGCTGTAACTGTCAAACCGATAAAAATTAGATGTGATATCATGTTGAAAAATTTTGTGCTTATCGTGCAAAGATACGAAATTGTGTCGCGTTCAATTGAGCTTATGAGCTAAGAATTACATGTTTTGCAACAGATATATGTTGAATGTTATATATTTGTCATTTTTTAAAACTATTTTTAGTCTCTATTTTTTAACAACTACTTTATGACAATACTCCGTTAATATTTTTTGTAAGATATTGATTTATTGTAAATTAGATAAGAAAATTTCTCGAATAAGAGTATGATTGTAACTAATTGGAATTAAGCGATTTGAGTCTAATGTCTAATATCTAAATTCTAAAATCTAACGAAGTATTGTTATGAAGCAAAAGTTATTTATTCTCAGTTTGTTTGTGTTACTTTATTCAAAATCATTTTCTCAATCGGCTGATTTTGATGTCGTTCCGAAACAGTACAGCTTTGAGCTTGGAGCAGCATACATGGCAAGTTCAACGTTTACGAATGCGCCGAAGTTAGGGTACGGTGTCATGTTCGATGTTGGGTGGAAAGTTCAGGGATTTATTAGAAAAAGTCCTGTATATCTGACAGTTCCGATTGGTTACATGTACTATCCGGCAAGTTCTGCAAGCGAAAAAACGATGAATCGCATGAATTTCGGTTGGACGGTTCGCCACGACTTAGGACGAGACAAAAAAGTATTTCCGTTCTTAGGTTACTCTTTGTTACTCAATAGTTTGAGTTTTGACGGAGTCGAAGGTCGTGTTATGGGGCATCAAACAAAATTTGATTTTGGTTACAATTTTGGTTTGTCAGAAAAAATGTCCTATCTTACAAAAATTGAATACACCTACATGACGTTTCCGCATTTGGGCGGTAAAGCTGACCGTGCACATCAATTTGAACTAAAAGCCGGCGTTCGATTCTAAAAAAAAGAGGCTGTCGCACTGACAGCCTCTTTGACAAAATTTTGTAAAACCGACTATTGATTTCTTACCAATCGAATTCCCACGTATCCGTCGGCTCCGTTAGGTTCGAGGTTGAAACGGCGTGTGTTTCTCAGGATTTCCGGACGGCTCATAAAGTTACCGCCTCGGCACACGCGCGATGCTGCATTGTTCGGTCCGACCGGATTGTTGTTTTCCTTCGCAGAGTAAAAATCTTCTTTGTAGTAATCGAAACACCATTCCATGGCGTTTCCGGTCATGTCGTAAATATCCAACTCGTTCGGCTTTTTATCGCCGACTTTGTGCGCGCGATTTCCGGAGTTAATAATGTTCCAACCCACTTCGTCGGGGCTGTTACTTCCGGAGTAAGCATAATATTTCGAATTTTTTCCTCCGCGAGCTGCGTATTCCCATTCCGCTTCGGTTGGTAAACGATAGCCGTTGGCTGTCTTGTTGTACGTTACGCGGACTTTTGAACTGTCTCGAATAATTTCGTAAACTCTGTCGAGTTTTTGTGTATTACTCAGCCAGTTACAATACATTACTGCGTATTCCCATGTTACGTTCACAACCGGATTGTCCGGCTCTCCTTTGGGTTCTTGGATACCGATAACTTTGCAGAATTTTGTGTATTCCGCATTTGTTATTTCGTACTTCGAAATTTGGAAACTGTTGAGCGTTACATTGCGCTCAGGGCGTTCGTCTGAGTTTTGACTGTAGTCGTTACCCATGCGAAATTCTCCGCCTTCAACCATAACCATTACCGGTCCTTTGTCCTCGCTCTGTGCGAATCCGCTCACTACGGCAAGAAACAGTGCTGCAAAAAAAATATAAACTTTCATAGGTCAAAATTTGTAAAAATCTTTTTGTTACAAAAATAGATTTTCGTTAAATATTAATAAAAATTATTTTCAAAAATTGTATTCGGCAAGTTCAAAAGTCGGCAGTTCTCGGTCTTTATCAGAAATCAGGATGTCTTTTTTTTCCAATTTCCAGTCGATATTCAGAAACTTATCATCGAATTTGAAACCTCTTTCGTCCGATTTCGAGTAAACATTATCGCATTTGTATTGCACAACTGCGGCTTTACTTAATACTGAAAAACCGTGTGCAAAGCCTTTTGGAACAAGAAATTGCAGTTTGTTTTCCGCCGAAAGTTCTACGCCGAAGTATTTTCCGAACGTTGGTGATTCGCATCGTAAATCCACAGCTACATCCCAAATTTTTCCTTCAACCACTCTTAAAAGCTTCGTTTGAGCGTGTGGTGCAAGCTGATAATGCAAACCGCGCACGACACCAAAATCCGATTTTGATTCGTTATCCTGCACAAAATCAAAGAACAAGCCGTGTTCAGAAAGTCGTGATTTATTGTAACTTTCAAAGAAATAGCCTCTGCTGTCCTCGAAAATTTTTAGTTTCAAAATCAATAAATCTGAAATACTTGTCTTAATAACGTCCATATTTTTTTTGTATTATGTATTGATGCTGTAAAAGTATTATTTTTTAATCATTTAGAAAAATCATTTTTTTTGCAAAATATTCTAACTTATTGATTATTAATAATTAAATACTCTAATTTTTCCTGTTGCAATGTCTAATAAATATTTTCCGTAATTGTTGTTTTTCATTTCATTGCCGAGTTTTAGCAATTGTTCTTTTGTAATAAAGCCTTTACTGTAAGCGACTTCTTCGATACAAGCTATTTTCAAACCTTGTCGGTATTCGATGGTTGCAATAAAATCTGATGCTTTGAGCAAACTTTCGTGCGTGCCTGTGTCGAGCCAAGCCATTCCGCGGTCGAGAATTTGGACGTTCAGCTTATTTTCTTCCAAGTAAAGTCGGTTTAAGTCCGTGATTTCCAACTCGCCGCGTTTGGATGGTTTAAGAGCTTTTGCTTTCTCTACAACGGTTTTGTCGTAAAAATACAATCCGGTTATGGCATAATTCGATTTCGGTTCTATCGGTTTTTCTTCCACGCTGATAACTTTTCCGTCGGCATCAAATTCCACAACACCGTAATGTTCAGGATGTTGCACGTAATATCCGAACACGGTTGCGCCGTCGGTAATTTTAGCTGATTGGTCTAATATTTGCGACAGACCGTAGCCAAAAAAGAGGTTATCGCCCAAAATCAGACAAGACGTGTCATTGCCGATAAATTTTTCGCCGATAATGAATGCTTGTGCCAAGCCGTCCGGCGAAGGTTGCACGGCGTATTCAATGTTCATGCCGATTTGCGAACCGTTGCCGAACAATTCTTCGTAAAGTACAATGTCTCTGGGCGTTGAAATAATGAGAACGTCCTTCATGCCCGCCATCATCAAGTTGGCAAGCGGATAATAAATCATTGGTTTGTCGTAAATCGGAATTATTTGTTTCGATATACTTTTTGTAATCGGGTAGAGGCGCGTGCCCGAGCCGCCTGCGAGGATGATACCTTTCATATTTTTTTTATTTTGATAATGTGTTGATTGCTAATGTGTTGATTTGTGAATTTGAAAATTTGAAACATCGTTTGATATTTTCAAATTCATAATTCATATTTCCGATTTAAACCACTGTTTTAAAATAATTTATCGTTTTTATCAAACCTTCTTCCAGATGGATTTTCGGTTCCCAATCAAGCATTTTTTTTGCTTCGGAAATGTCGGGTTTGCGTTGCAACGGGTCGTCCGACGGCAAGGGCAAAAATGTCAGTTTTGATTTTGAACCTGTGAGTTGTATCACTTTTTCGGCGAGTTCGAGCATGGTAAATTCGCCCGGATTGCCTATGTTTACAGGTCCCACGTAATTTTCGGGCGTGTTTTGCATCATCCGAATCATACCTTCCACGAGGTCGTCCACGTACTGGAAGCTGCGTGTTTGTGTGCCGTCACCATAAATTGTAATATCCTTATTTTGAAGAGCTTGCACAATAAAATTAGAAACCACGCGTCCGTCGTTCGGGTGCATACGCGGACCGTAGGTGTTGAAAATGCGCACGATTTTTATGCGAACTTTATTTTGTCGGTGATAATCCATAAACAAAGTTTCGGCAACGCGTTTGCCTTCGTCGTAGCATGAGCGGATGCCGATAGGATTCACGTGTCCCCAATATTCTTCGGGTTGCGGATGAATTTTGGGGTCGCCGTAAACTTCGCTTGTGGATGCCTGCAAAATTCGAGCGTTTTTGCGTTTTGCAAGTCCGAGCATGTTTATCGCGCCCATCACGGAAGTTTTAATTGTTTTTATCGCATTATGTTGATAATGAACGGGCGACGCAGGACATGCAAGGTTGTAGATTTCATCCGTTTCAATAAAAAACGGCATCGTAACATCGTGTCGGATGAGTTCGAAATACGGATTTTTAATTAAATGCAACACATTTTCTTTACTTCCGGTAAAAAAATTGTCGAGCGCATACACTTCATGTCCTTCATTCAAGAGGCGTTCGCACAAATGCGAACCGATAAAACCTGCTCCTCCGGTTACGAGTATTTTTTTTTTCATATTGATTTTTCAAAAAAAACTTTGCCAAAGCGTTTTCACTTTGGCAAAGATAAAATAAGTTTGAATTATTTGCGCCCGATTCCGAAATAATCGAATCCGTTTTCCTGTACTTCTTTACTGTCGTAGATATTTCTACCGTCGAAAATAACGTTTCCGGTCATCAGTTTTTTCAATACCGGAAAGTTCAATGTTCGGAATTCGTTCCACTCCGTAACAAGCAGAAGTGCATCGGCACCAATGAGGGCTTCGTGTTTGTCGTTGGTGTATTCAACCACATCTCCAATTTTTCGGTGCGTTTCTTCAATGGCTACCGGGTCATACGCTTTTACGTTTGCACCTATTTGCAATAATTTGGAAATCAGCACCAAAGCCGGAGCTTCGCGCATGTCGTCTGTGTTTGGTTTAAAAGCCAAACCCCACAATGCTATGGTTTTGCCTTTCAAATCGCCTTTGTAGTATTCGTATAACTTGTTGTATAACACCGATTTTTGTCTGTCATTTACATTCTCAACCGATTTCAAAATCTCTAAGGAATAGCCGTTTTCGTCGGCAGTTTTGATGAGGGCTTTCACATCCTTTGGGAAGCACGAGCCGCCGTATCCAACGCCTGCGTAAAGGAATTTCTGTCCGATTCTGGTATCGCTGCCGATGCCGCGTCGCACATTTGTAACGTCTGCGCCGACGATTTCGCATAAGTTTGCAATATCGTTCATGAAGCTGATTTTTGTGGCAAGCATCGCATTTGCAGCGTATTTTGTCATTTCGGCGGACGGAATGTCCATAAACAAAATCGGATGTCCGTTGAGAACAAACGGTTTATAGAGTTTTTGCATAATTTTTTCGGCACGCTCCGTGTCCACGCCGACCACAATGCGGTCCGGACGCATGAAATCGTCCACAGCGCTGCCTTCTTTTAAAAACTCAGGATTCGATGCGATATCGAATGTCAATTGAGAGTTGCGCGCATCCAATTCGCCTTGCAAAGCTTTACGAACGCGTTCGGCTGTGCCAATCGGAACTGTGCTTTTAGTAATGAAAACCAAATGTCCCGACATGTATTTTCCGGTATCTTTGGCAACTTGCAACACATATTTAAGGTCTGCGCTGCCGTCTTCATCGGGCGGAGTTCCGACGGCACTGAACACAACCTCACAATCGGGCAAAGCCTCGCGAATATCAGTTGTAAATTTTAAACGACCTTGTTCTATGTTTCGTTCAACCATCGGTTGCAAACCGGGTTCGTAAATTGGTATGATACCTTTTTTGAGTTTTTCAATTTTCGTGGGATCAATGTCCACGCAAGTTACGTTCATGCCTGTTTCAGCAAGGCAAGTTCCTGTTACCAAACCGACATAGCCGGTACCGACAATTGCTACATTCATATTTTTTTACTTAATGCTTTGATAATATGATATTTAAACTATATTTCAAACTCGTTTTATACTGAAAACTTTGAAATCACGAAATTATAAAAAAAAATTACGCATTCCAATTCAATTTCAATCAATTTGTTTAAGATGTCTGATATTTAGAAATTAGTATCTAATATACAATTAGTTACGATTTCGATGTTTGAAAATTTTGTTTATCGCAGTCCTATTAAACGATTTTTTTATGAAACTCAAAGTCTCTATTTTTTTAACAAAAGTCATAATTGAGTCCGGTCTAAAAAGCCTGTTTTATTTTAGCTAAACAATCTATATG
>DYSM01000547.1 GCA_020718265.1 Draconibacterium orientale
GGTCAAAATCACACTCTTCGGGGTGGCCTTGATTCATACCAAAGATAACCGTTATTATTTACAGAAAAGGCTACAAGCCCGCACTTTTTTTCTTAACAGCGTGGAGTTTCTATGTTGTCGGCGCGCTGGTGCATTTGTTGCGCCTACAGGCTGTGCTGCCGTACAACTTTGTTACTGCAAACGCGCTGCAAATTGGTTCGGCGTTCGAGATGGTTCTGCTTTCATTTGCGGTTGCCGATTTGCTGAATCGCCTAAAACGCGAAAATGTTCTGATTATCAAGAATCAAAATATAAAACTTGCGCACGATGTGAAGTTGCGCACAGCCGAACTGCTTGAAAAACAGGAAGAAATCACGCAACAAAATCACGAATTATTTCAACAAAAAGAAATTATTGAGGAAAGCCACAAGCATATTACCGACAGCATCAATTACGCCAAGAGCATCCAGAAAGCCGTGTTTCCGCCTTTGGAATTGTTTTCAAATTTCTTTGCGGAAGCCGTTGTATTCAACAGACCACGCGATGTGGTCAGCGGCGATTTTTACCGGGCAAAGCAGTTTGACGATAAACTTTACTTTTGCGTTACCGATTGCACAGGGCACGGCGTACCCGGCGCGTTGGTGGGCATGTTGGGTATTTCACTCTATAACGAAATATCTCAAAATGAAACACTTGACACAACCGGGAAAATATTAGACGAATTACGCGTTCGTCTGAAAATGTCGCTCAATCAGAGCAGCAAAGATGCCGAATCCAAAGACGGCATGGACACATCGTTTTGTATTTTTGATAGAAAAACGAATAAACTTCAATTTTCCGGCGCATATAACTCGGCACTTGTTGTGCGAAACAACGAAATTATTTGCCTGAATGCCGACAAACAACCGATTGGATTTTACGCGAAAGAAAAACCGTTTACAACCCAAGAAACGGTCTTACAATCAGGCGATTACCTTTACTTGTTCAGTGACGGATTTGTTGATCAATTTGAGGAAAAAACGCAGGAAAAATTTAAAATCAATCGCTTTAAGGAACTGTTGATTTCACTTTCCGGCAAACCGATGGAGGTAAAACTCAAAACCATTGAACACACCTTCGACACTTGGCGCGGCAATTCGCACCAAATAGACGATGTGTTGGTTTTAGCCGTTCGGGTGTGATAATTTTACGCCGTCTATCAGTTTCACAACCGAAATCCGACCGAAGCGTTCCATTCGCGGTAGCGTTGGTATTGGTAAAAATCCGAATCCGAATTCAACGAATTTTCCGTTACCAAACAAATTAAAATGCTCACTATGTTTCAAATTTAAACCATATTCAATTTGCCGATTCACATAAAGAACTTTAATCTCTGTATCTAATTGAAAATAAAGGATTTTAAACCGTTTATATACATCTAACCCGAAACCAAAGGTTTGGAATTCATTCTCAAAAACATCATGCCTCCAAACAA
>DYSM01000548.1 GCA_020718265.1 Draconibacterium orientale
GAAGATATTTTTAAAAAAATAATAGCTCACTCAAAAGAATACGGATTTATTTTTCAGTCGAGCGAAATATACGACGGACTTTCAGCCGTTTACGATTACGGACAAAATGGAAGTGAGTTAAAAAACAACATCAAACGTTATTGGTGGGACGCCATGGTGCGCCTCAACGAAAACATTGTGGGCATCGATGCAGCTATCTTTATGCACCCAACTACTTGGAAAGCATCGGGACACGTGGGCGCATTCAACGACCCATTGATTGACAACAAAGACTCAAAGAAACGCTATCGCGCTGATGTTCTTATCGAAGAGCATTTAGCCAAAATAGAAGCCAAAATAGACAAAGAAGTGGAAAAAGCCGCTAAAAAATACGGCGAATCTTTCAACGAAGCTGAGTTTAAAAGCACCAACGGCAGAGTATTAGAAAATCAAACAAAAATTGATGCCATCAAAAAACGTTTTGTTGATGCGCTTAATGCCAACGATTTAGACGCCGTGCGACAAGTAATTATCGACAACGAAATTGTTTGCCCCGTTTCAGGAACAAAAAACTGGACAGAAGTGCGTCAGTTTAACTTAATGTTCGACACTAAGTTAGGTTCTGTTACCGACGATGCTAATACTATTTATTTACGTCCCGAAACTGCACAAGGTATTTTCGTAAATTACCTCAACGTGCAAAAAACCGGACGCATGAAAATTCCTTTTGGCATCGCTCAAATAGGTAAAGCATTTAGAAACGAGATTGTTGCACGACAATTCATTTTCCGTATGCGAGAGTTTGAACAAATGGAAATGCAATTCTTTGTAAAACCCGGCACCGAAATGGAATGGTTCGAACAATGGAAACAAACTCGCATCAAATGGCACAAAACTTTGGGCTTAGGTGCTGAAAACTATCGTTTCCACAACCACGACAAATTGGCACATTACGCCAATGCCGCAACCGATATTGAATTTCGTTTCCCGATTGGTTTCAAAGAATTAGAAGGCATTCACTCACGTACCGACTTCGATTTGAGCCAACATCAAGAGTTTTCGGGCAAAAAATTGCAGTACTTCGATTCTGTTGAAAACAAATCGTATGTTCCTTACGTAATCGAAACTTCCATAGGTTTAGATAGAATGTTTTTAGCTGTACTTTCAAGCTCTTTCCAAGAAGAAGAAATAGCCAAAGAAGACGGAACAAAAGACAGCCGAGTGGTTTTGCGTATTCCTCCGGCACTTGCGCCAGTTAAATTAGCCATTTTCCCATTGGTTAAAAAAGATGGACTTCCCGAAAAAGCAATTGAAATTTTCAATACGTTGAAATACGATTTCAATTGTCAGTACGAAGAAAAAGATACCATTGGCAAGCGTTACCGCCGCCAAGATGCTATCGGAACGCCTTATTGCATCACCATCGACCACGAAACCTTGACCGACAACAAAGTTACCATTCGCGATAGAGA
>DYSM01000112.1 GCA_020718265.1 Draconibacterium orientale
TAATTTAACTTTACAAACTTTCAACTTTATGACTTTTTATACTGAACTCATTTTTATAAAGCAAAAACCGTTAAACAACTCCAATGGTTGTTTAACGGTTGTATTAGTTTGAACATAATTTTTCTAAAACCTGACACTCAAGCCGGCATTGAAAAATCGGGGTAAGCCAAGATATACATCTGCCGAATTTGCTGTGTGCGAAAGGGCGTTTTCGGTGCCGTAATAGCCATTATACTTGCTGTTGTCGGTAGCATCTTGCACATAAATTTCGTCCAAAGCATTAAAAAGGTGTCCGAAAATACTGAGTCCTACTTTTCCTTTAAGCGGCAAATCATACGATACGTGAAAATCCATAATACCGTAAGCGGGTGTTTTCCAAACTTGTGAGATGTCTGCCTCATCCGTTCGCGTAAACGGGTCCCAATCGGCGTAAAAATTGTCGTAGTATCGGTAGTCCGCCTGAATGCGCAAGCCTTTTATCGGAAAAACTGTGATTTGCGCTCCGAATTGGGTTTGCGGTGCATCGCCTACTTTGAGGTTTTTAACGTTGTAATTGTATGTTACCGTGTCTTCGTTTCCGGTGGAATAATCTTTGTATTGTCCCGAAACATTGTTGGTATAGACCCAATTTCCGAATGAGGCAAACGCTCCGATGCGGAAATATTTGACAGGTTGATACATGGCTTCAAACTCAGCACCTTTATGTCTTTGATTCATGCCTTCGACAAACACATAGCCTTCCGAGCCGTCCGGATTGAAAATTTCGACACTCATTGTTCGGTTATTCCATTGTGTAAAATAATAATTCGCTCTGATATCCAAGGTTTTATCTTCGTTTTCGTAGAAAATACCACCTTCCACGGCGTTAAACAATTCGTTGGTCGGGTCGGTGGCAACGGACGCGGTTATGTCGTTAATAACGTTATCAAAAATCGGTGATTTTGAGATATTTCCGTAGTTCACAAAAATATTTAACCCGGTGATTGGGCGGTATGCAAAACCTCCTTTGAGCTGAAATCCGGGCAGTTGTTTCGTTTCGGCATACAATTCTTTGGTTGTATCTGCTTCGGCACGCACAAAATGGTTGGTGTAGCTGTATTTTATTGCAGAATATCCTCCTGTAACATAAGCTGTTACGGCATCCGAAGAGTATTCGCCTTGTAAATATCCTCCAATCCAATCCACTGTATTGGTAAAATTGTAGTCAATTTTGTCGCCGAGAACTTTTTTGTAGTCGTCGTCGGATATGTCAAATTGGTTGAGTTTATAAATGAAATAATCGCCGCCCATAAGGTCGCGCACTTCACGGAAGTGGAAGGTTTTTGCGGTGCGCCAATCTACACCGGCAACTGCTTTAATATTCTCACCGATAAGTAGTTGCAATTTTGACAAAGCCCCGACAGTCCATTGATTATTCATGCTGTTTCGCATAATACCGATAGATTCGCCCTCGGCTTTGGTTATCGGTTTTTTGTCCATGTAATAGGTGCCTGCGGGTGCCTGATTGACAACAATTGTGGTGTCGAAATCAAAAGCATAAGGCGACGGACCCGCTGAGTATTTGTGGTCGGCATCTCCGAGTCTGCCGTCTGCATCACGTCGGTATATTTTCCCGAAAGTTCCTGTTCCTCCGCCTGTTCCGCCGGAATAATACACGGTGGTATATTGCGTCAAATTCGAAGCCCATCGCGCATACCAATTCATATTTACGAGTGGTTTGTGGAAATAGTTTTCGACCACATTCATATAGTCGTCTGAATAACGGCTGTGTGTTTTTCCGTTCCAATACTGTTTGCTTTCATAGCCCGAAATCGGTGCCCATGTTTGGTTGAAAGTTTGCCCTTGTTCGATAAACCGAAGCGAAGCTACGGCGCTGTCTGCACCGATTTCGTTAGCAAAGTCGGTATTATAAGAGGCAACATTTTGTTTGTAGGAATTTTGTCCGTGTCGCTGGGGTGCTCCGAGTGCAAAAAGCTCTAATTTATGCAATTTGTTTACCGAGTACGAAGCGCCGAAATAGTAAGCATAAGCCTTTGTCCAAGCTTTGTCCATAATGCCGTCGCCTTGTTTATAGACCAAACTTGTGCTTAGTGCAAGTTTTTTGCCAATCATGCCGGTATGTCCGGTGAGGGATGTTTTCATCAGGTTGCCGGTTCCGTATTCCACTTTGGCAGAGCCGCCGGCTTGTTGGCCAGTCGGGCTGGTGATAATGTTCATCGTGCCGCCGATGGAGGGTGTCGCCAAATTAACAGCACTCATACCGCGTTGCATTTGAATGGAGGATGCGGCATCGGAAATTCCGTCCCAATTTGACCAATATACCCAGCCGTTTTCCATGTCGTTCACGGGCACACCGTTTATCATAATTGCCACATTGCGTTGGTTGAAACCGCGCACGTTTATGCGCGCATCGCCTGCGCCGCCGCCGCTTTGCGTAGCGTAAACACTCGGCGTGTTGTTCATCACCAGAGGCACATCGCGCGAGCCGAGTTGTTCTTCGATTTCTTTTCTGTCAATGGTTGAAACCGCCACCGGGGTTTCGCGATCCTTTGCCCGGTCTGCAATTACATAAATTTCTTTCATGGTTATATCACTCTCTTTCAGGTAGATAATTCCCATGTTTGTGATACTCCCGAACATTGTTACTTCAATTTCTTGGCTTTCAAAACTGATAAAGGTAAAGACAATCGTTAACATATCTTCGGAGACTTCAAGCTCAAAAGCCCCGTCCAACCCCGTAATTGTAAAATCAGTTTGTCCTTTTATTGACACTGTTGCTCCGGGTAGCGGGTCGTGGTACTTTGCATCAAGCACTCTACCGGTAATCACATTTTGAGCAGAAATACTCAGGGCAAAACCAATCATTGCCGTCACCAAAAATAAACATTTGATTTTCATTTCTTTTAAATTTTAATGAATATTCAGTTATAATATTGAGTTCAGTATAAAAAGTCATAAAGTTGAAAGTTTGTAAAGTTAAATTGCTGATAATAAGCAATTTACTTAAATTATAAAATATTTTCAAAAACACTGATAATCAAGCATATAGATTGTTTAGCTAAAATAAAACAGGCTTTTTAGACCGGACTCAACTATTATTTGCAATCATTTTCATTCTGTAAAAATATAAATAATTTGAAATCATATTGAGAAATCTGCTCCGAAAAGTCGAAAACCGACCACTAAATTGCTAATTATTAAACATCTGAGCAAACAGCCGACCTGCATCAAACGTAATATTCGTTTCCGCAAACAACACATCAACACAAATCAAATTATTTTCCTTCGCGCCGCAGCACTACGCCGATGGTGTAAAGGAGAATTTTAAAATCAAGATAAACGGACATATTTTCGACATAAAAAATATCGTAATTCAATTGTTCGAGCATTTGTGCCAAATTTTCGGTATAGCCGTATTTTACTGCGCCCCAAGAGGTTATGCCCGGGCGAACTTGAAACAGTTTGGCGTAATGCGGCGCGTGTTTCAGAATTTGGTCGATGTAAAAACGGCGTTCGGGGCGCGGTCCTACGACGGACATTTCGCCTTTGAGCACGTTGATAAATTGTGGTATTTCGTCGATGCGTGTTTTGCGCAAAAAACGACCGACAGGCGTAATGCGCGGGTCGTGCGCCGAGGAGAGTTGCGGTCCGTGCAGTTCGGCATCGGGAACCATGGTTCTGAATTTGTATATTTTGAACGGTTTTTCGTGCAGCCCGATGCGTTCTTGTGTGTAAAAAACGCCGCCCTTCGACCCAAATTTCAATATTAAAAATACAAAAAAAGTGAGCGGAAACGAAAACAGTAAAAAGCTGAGAGAGAACACAATATCAAAAACACGCTTAAAATTCGATTGGAACGGAGACATTGTTGCGTGGGAAAGCATAATGAGCGGCGTGCCCAAAAAGAACGACATACGCACTTTGCCTGTGAGCACATCGTAAAGTGCGGGAATAACTTTTATGATGAGATTGGGTGCATCGAGTTTAGACAAAATACGCTCAATTTCAGCATGTTCGGATGATTCTATGGCGATGATAACTTCTTCAATTTCGCGCTCGCGGATGAGTTTCGGGACATTCTCCAAATCGCCTAAATAAGGCAAATGTTCAGACAAAACGGGCGCAGGTTCGTTGTCCAAATCAACAAAACCCACAAATCGGTAGCCGTATTCCATATCGTTGGTGCGCAACGATTTATACAGATTTAGTGCTTTTGAATTGCTGCCGATAAGCAAGGTGTTGAAGCCGGCTTTGCCCGAAGCAATGCGACGTTTGGTGGTGTGCGTGAGCAAAAATCGGAACAACCACGTGAGCGTAAAATGTATGCCAAACAATCCGAAAAATAAAGAATAATACGCTCGATGCGAGAGCACGTGGTCGTCCAAAATCAACACAAAAAATATGACCACATTGCCGATTAAACTCAGCACAAAAGTTTGCCCGAGTTCTGTGAGGCGCGATTTTCGGAATACTTCACGATAATATCCGGCAATGGCGTAAAGGGCAATCCAGAGCAACGGAATACCGATAATTGCACCGACATAACGCACGTTTGTTTCGATAAAAATTCCGCTAATTGCCTCATTCACTTCAATATACATGACTCTTAAATTTGTAAACAAAAACCACGACACAATAGCCGATACATAGTCGAACAAGAGATAAAATATGGTTTGACGGCGTTTTTTCACAAAAAAAGAAATTTACATTTTACAAAAATAGAACAAATGTGTATTTTTACGGCAAATTTAAAAAAATGCCACGAGAATACAAAAATACACACCAATTAGAAGGTTTGCGAAATCTGCTTATCGAGGGTTTGCGCAACAAAGGTATCAAATCGGAAGCGGTTTTGAATGCAATGCTCAAAATTCCGCGACATTTTTTTATTCCCGAAGGTTTCGAGCTGCGCGCTTACGAGGACAACGCCTTCCCGATTGCCGCCGAACAAACTATTTCGCAACCTTATACTGTCGCATTTCAAACGGAATTATTGGACCTGAAACCAATGGATAAGGTGCTGGAAATAGGCACAGGCAGCGGTTATCAAACATCGGTTTTGTCGGAATTGAATGCAAAAGTATTTACCATTGAACGCCAACGCGAATTGTTCAAACCCACGCAGGCATTTTTAAATTTGCTCGGCTATCGTCCGCACTGTTTTTTGGGCGACGGCTACGAAGGTTTGCCGACGTATGCGCCGTTCGACAAAGTTTTAATCACGGCAGGGGCGGAAATTGTTCCTGAAAAATTAGTTCAACAGCTCAAAATCGGCGGCGTTTTAGTCGCACCAATCGGACCTCGCGACAAGCAAACGATGATTAGATTAAAAAAAATGTCCGAAACAGAGACGCACATCGAAAAATTCGGTAACTTTGTGTTCGTTCCCATGCTTAAAGGCATCAACAAATGAAGATACATACGCTCATTTTCAGTCCGTTCCAAGTCAATACTTACATCTTTGCCGATGAAATTAGCGGTGAATGCGCCGTGATAGACCCGGCGTGTTATTTTCCGGAAGAAAAAAAACATCTTGCTAAATATCTGGAATCTAACAAATTAACGCCTGTAAAGTTGCTAAACACACACGGACATCTTGACCATGTTTTTGGAAATAATTTTATTACCGATACTTTTGGACTCAAAGCAGAACATTCGGCGGAAGATGTCGCACTCATAGCCTCTGCGCCCGAAGCCGCGCTGCGTTTTGGGCTTACAATGGAAAAACCTTATGGAGACGGAACAATTTTATCGGAAACAGATATTATCAAAATCGGAAAACACGAATTGAAAATATTGCACACACCCGGACACACACTCGGCAGTTTGGTTTTTTATTCCGAAACCGATAAAGTTGCCTTTGTTGGCGATGTCATTTTCAACGGAAGCATCGGGCGCACGGACTTGCCCGGCGGAAATCACGAACAACTTTTGAATTCGATAAAAGAAAAAATATATACCTTGCCGCACGAAACGCGCTTGTATCCCGGACACGGAAATGCCACAACCGTTACGCATGAAATGAAAACAAATCCGTTCGTAAGAAAATAATTAATATGCTCAAAATAAGATATTTAGTCATAACTTGCGTTTTGTTTTTCTTACATCTAACAGCCGGATATTTAAACGCACAAACAGCCGACACAACGATTATTCAAATAGAAGAATTGACAGGCAACGAATTAGAACTTTCAAAAGATATAAATTCGATTGAAGTTATTTCAGCCAGCCGAACTTCAAAAAAAATATCGGATTTGCCGGTAACCATTTACGTCATAACACGTGAAGAAATTCAGGAAAACGGCTACGTGACGCTGGTTGATGTGCTGAAAACATTGCCGGGCATAAAAGTGTCGCAACCCGGCTCGGGCGAATTTGGCGAAATGTTTCAAATGCGCGGCATGTTGGGAAACGAGTACGCTAAGATTTTGATAAACAACATTCCGGTTCGTCCGTCGGTTGTTTCCGGAATGCCAATCGAAGCGCAACTTCCTATCAGACAGGCAGAACGCATTGAGGTAATTTACGGGCCCGCATCCGCACTCTACGGAGCAGATGCTACCGTCGGCGTTATCAACATAATTACAAAAGAAGCAAATAACGGTATATTTTCAACAGCCGACATTTCGTTAGGGTCAGATATGTACGGTTATGTAAATTTTCAAGCGGGCGGAAAAGCCGGCAGAAACAAAAATATTTTGAAATACAGTTTTTACGGAAGCCGGTCTAATGTAGATAATTTAGATATTTTTCAGGATACAGCCTTGTACCACCCCTATGCGTATTTGGAGCAAATGGGCATGGTATTCGATTTGGGCGGCACACAAGTAAAACCTACAGCACTGACTTCGGAACTTGCCGAACAATACGGCATTACCGATTTTTTGCCTTCTCAACCGCATTACGAAGGCACAATTGAGATGCCCGAAATTTCCAATATCCCTACCGAAAGCCAACTTATCGGAGTTGAACTGTCGTTTCGCGGTTTTAATCTGGGCTTCCGCAACATGCGTCGTACAACACACAGCTCCATCGGACGAACACCTTTTTTTTACAAATATAACAACCCGCGAAATTTTATTTCAGACCAAATTAATCAATTTATTTTAGGTTACAACAAACAATTCAAACGCTTTTACAATACCACAAATTTTCAGGTCGAAAGTTATAATTATGACCCTTATTCAAGCTTCGGCGTAACATTTACACCGTTAAAAACCCCGGCAACGTATTATCAATACAACCAATCGGGCGATATTTTATTGGAAGAATTGTTGAACTTCAAAATAAAAAAAGTAGAAATAACCGCCGGATTTAACGTCCAATTTTCCGGCAATTTACCTTATACAAATTATTCCGCAAAACCGTTTGATGTTACGCGCGTAAATTATTCAACCGTCAGTATTGCTTCAACAGACTCAGTAGAAGCATTCGGATTAAATCCGTTTGTATTTGCAACAACTGCATCGTTCGTGCAAGCCTATTACAGCATCGGACCCATAAATTTTGTTGCCGGAATCAGAAGCGATTACAACGGACTTTATTTTGAACGAAGTTTCAACCCGCGTGCGGCATTGCTATACAAAATAACAAAAACAATTTCGCTCAGAGGCTCAGTCGGCAAAGCCTACAAAGCTCCTACCGGAAATCAAATGTACGAAGTTTTGGCTTTTGAAAACACCACCGAAGGCGGAATTCATTATGCAATTGTGCCCAATGCGGATTTAAAACCCGAATCATTTCTGGCATACGAACTTGGGTTCAGAGCCTCGTTGCTTAACAGTTCTTTGTTTATAGATATTTCGGCATATAAAAATGACTTTTACGATATTATCACTGCCGCCGTCCTCGACCCTGAACAAGAAGGATTTTATTTGGCAAATAACTACGAAGGTGAACCTTTGGCACGAACTTCACGAAACTCCAATGCCGAATCTGTTTTGCAAGGCGTTGATTTTAGCTCCGAACTGAGAAATATCTTGAACGACCGCCTAAGACTCGGATTCTCGGCAAGTTATGCTTACGGCAGCGAAATTCTTGACGATGGAGTTACTATTGATTATTTCAGAGGTATGCCAAAATACATTCTCAAAGGTATGGTTCACGTAAAACCGACACGAAATACTTACCTCACCGTACGAAGTATAACCAGCGACGGATGGTACAGACTATATGCCGAACCGACAGCAAGCCCCGAAGACGCGTATGTAAACGGATACAATGTTTTTGATGTCATTGCCGGATTTCGATTTCACAAAAACCTCAATATCTGGTTGAAAATAAAAAATTTTACAAACCAAAACTACGGCGGAATTGACGGCACGGGTTTTGATGTAGATTTACGATACAACCCGCAGTTGGCAAGGACAGTCAGCTTCGGGATGACATTTAATTTGAATTAAAGAGTTCAGTATAAAAAGTCATAAAGTTGAAAGTTTGTAAAGTTAAA
>DYSM01000113.1 GCA_020718265.1 Draconibacterium orientale
TAATTTAAATTTTCAAATTCTCAAATTTAATAAATCCCCTAAAATCGAAAACATGTCTTTTTTAACACGATTATTTTTCAGAAATTTACGCGAAAATCCGGTTGAAAAATCAGCAGGAAATCCTCTCGTTGGTGCGAACGAAGCAACACGTATTTCCATGCAAGGCTACATCAACGCTAACGTTTTGAACGTGAGAAGCCAACCCGAAAAAGGTGAAAACGTTTTAGGGAAACTTTCGCGCGGCGCAGTTGTAGATATTTACGAAAAAACAAATTCGGATTGGTACAAAATCAAATATAACAACGCAAGTGCTTATGTTACAGCGGAATTTGTTGCATTTAAGCAAGGCAAAGTGAACGCAAACGCACTCAATATGCGCAGCCAACCGGACTTGAACGCTGAAGTGTTGAACAAACTCAAACGCGATGACAAAGTTTCGGTCCTGCTCACGCTGAAAGATTGGTATAAGGTTGAATATCAAGGAAAAGTTGGATATATGGCATCAAAATTTGTTGTTATCGGTGCGGCAGCCGATACCGACAAAAATGATAAACCTACAAAAAAATTTCTGAAAGATAAAGCTGCGTTATTACGCGTTAAATTAGAGCCAAAATCCAAAGTCATTGTGCCCACAGCCTCGCGTGAAGGCAGAATTACTGCGGAAACTTACAACAATTTCGGAGGTTTACTCGAAGTTTTAAGCGACGAAATAAACATCGACATCGCAACGGCAATTGCAGTTTTAGCTGTTGAAAGCGGCGGTAAAGGCTTTGGCGCACAAGGGAATGTGCTTATTCGATTTGAAAATCACTTATTCCACAGCTTTTGGGGTAAAAATAACGAAAAGATTTACAATCAGCATTTTAGATTCAGTTCTGCCGAACGTTGGAAAAATCATTTTTTCAGAAAAGATAAAAATTCCGAATGGCAAGCGTACCACGGCGACCAAATAAAAGAGTGGGAGGTACTCACGTTTGCACGCAGTTTGGATAATGAAAAAGCCTTATTTTCAGCAAGTTACGGGCTTCCTCAAGTCATTGGTTCAAACCACAAAGTGATTGGTTACAAAAGCGCGCAAGACATGTTAGACGGCTTTTCTGAAGATATTCGTTACCATGTTTTAGCTCTGTTCGATTTCTTTAATCCTCAGATGATTAAGCATTTACAACGAAAAGAATTTACAGATTTTGCACGATATTACAACGGCGGCGGACAAGCCGTGCGTTATGGCAACTTTATCAAACGCCATTATGATGCTTTCAAAAAAACAAAATAACAAATGTCCGATTTCTTATTGACGGAGCAACCAATTTGGTTTATTATATTTTGCATTGCTGCGGGCTTTGGCTACGCAGTGTTGCTGTACAGACACGACGGAAAACTCAAAGAAACCAAGCCCGCTTTGCGCAAACTGATGTTCGGTTTGCGCTTTGTCTCTGTAACTATAATTGCGTTTTTGTTACTTTCGCCATTAGTCAAAAATTTCAGCAGAACCGTTGAAAAACCAATCATTTTACTTGCTCACGACAACAGCGAATCGCTCGCAATGTATTCTAAATCAGAGTATTTGAAACAATTTTTAGAACTAAAAAATAAACTTACCGAACGTTATGAAATTCGACTTCTGACCTTTGGCGACAGAGTTTCAGACTCATCAAAGATTGATTTTTCGGACAAACAAACCGACATTTCCGAGCTAATGTCGGATGTTCAAAGCCGCTATTTTAACAGAAATGTCGGCGCGGTTGTCTTGGCGAGCGACGGAATTTTTAACAAAGGAATGAATCCGGCGTATGCCGCAGCCGATTTCACATTTCCCGTGTACACCGTTGCGCTTGGCGATACAAGTGTGCGCCAAGATGCTGTTATTTCGGCAGTTAACCACAATAAAATTGCTTTTTTGAACAATGAATTTCCGGTTCAGGTTATTATTGCTGCAAAAAAAATGAAAGGAAAATCGGCGAAACTTCAAATTTTTGAAGATGGTAAATCAATTATGAATCAGTTGATTAGCTATAATTCAGACGATTTTTTTACAAAAGTTAATTTTATTCTGAAAGCTGAAAAAAGCGGCGTGCGCAAGTTTATTGTAAATTTAGAATATTTAGACGGCGAGTTGAGTTCGCAAAACAATAAGAAAGAAATTTTGGTGGAAGTCATTGACAGTAAGCAGAAAATACTGATTTTGTCCGATTTCCCACATCCTGATATTGCTGCAATTCGACGCGCGTTGCAAACAAATGCTAATTTTGAAACGAATTATTTTTCGACCAAAATGTTTAAAGGCAATGTAAACGATTACGATATGGTTGTGCTGTATCAGTTGCCTTCAGTTACAAATTCGGCTGCAAATATCTTACAGACAATCAATAAGTTAGGAACACCGACGTTGCATATTTTGGGCACAAAATCTCGAGTTGCCGAATTTAATAAACTCGGCGCAGGGGTTTCCGTGCAGCATGTCGCAAATTCGTATGATGCAGCGCAAGGTCAATTGAATCAGAACTTTAAACTATTTGAATTGAATCCGAATATTCAATCTTTGTTTTTGTCTGCGCCGCCTTTGCAAGTGCCGTTCGGCGAAACAGTCGCAGTTTCCGGCTCTGAAATTCTTGCCTATCAGCGTCTTAAAAATATTCCGACGGAGAAACCTTTGATAATCATAAATTCCGGAGAATCGTCAGGAAAACCAAAATCTGCGGTCATATTGGGCGAAGGTTTGTGGCAATGGGCAATGCAAGATTATAAACAAAATCAGAATCAAACATTGTTTAACGAATTGATAAACAAAACAGTACAGTTTTTGACGCTAAAAGCCGACAAAGACCGTTTTAGGGTTACTTGTCCGAAACTTGTTGCTGAAAATCAAGAAATTAAAGTCTCTGCAGAGCGTTACAATAAAAGCTACGAACCCATAACAGACGATGTCGTTACGTTTGCACTTATTGACAGTGCAAAAGTTGAATACAAGTATGAATTCTCAAAATCCGGTTCGGCGTATCGTTTGGATTTGGGCACATTTCCGCCCGGCACATACACTTGGACAGCCGAAACAACCATTGACGGAAAAAAGGAATCAAAAAAAGGCGAACTGTCTGTGGCAGAGATAAATATAGAATCTGAAAACATAACCGCAAATCACGCAGTTTTGAAAACAATCGCCAAAGAAACAGGCGCATATATGTTTGCAGAGCGTAATGTTTCAGCAGTTTACGACAGTATCGTAAATAATCCGAATATCAAACCGGTTTCATTTTCGGAAAAAAAAACGGAAAGTTTGCTTAACAGTTGGATTCTGTTCGCTTTGATACTCATTTTACTCACAGCCGAATGGTTTTTACGAAAATACCACGGCACAATTTAACAAAAATTTATAAGTGAAAATACGAAAAGCATTAGTTGGCGACTTACACCAAATTATTGAATTTCAATTAAATATGGCTTTTGAAACTGAAAAGTTAAAGCTAAATTCTGAAGTTTTAACTGCCGGCGTAAATGCTGTTTTCAACGATTCTGCAAAAGGACAATATTATGTTGCCGAAGCCGAAGAGGGTCGGGTAGTAGCTTCATTGCTAACGACTTACGAATGGAGCGATTGGCGAAATGCGACAGTTATTTGGATTCAATCGGTATATGTGCACAAAGATTTTAGAAACCAATCTATTTTCAAACGTATGTACGCGCACGTAAAATCGTTGGTTTCTTCCGATAATTCGATTGCCGGAATCCGATTATATGTAGATAAATCAAATATTTCCGCACAAAATGTATATGCTAAAATAGGAATGTCAGGCGAACATTATCAAGTTTTTGAAGACATGAAATCTTAATTTATTCTACGAATTAACTACACATAATGCAACCGAGCAGTTTCAAAATTTACATCGCGGTTTTAGTTGCCATGGTCATTTGGGGGTTTTCCTACGTTTGGTCAAAACAAGTTTTTGAATTTTATTCGCCGATTACAACTATTTTTTCGCGTTTATTTTTTTCATCACTTTTTCTTTGGATATATCTTTTTCTTGCCAAAAAGTTTCAAAAAATTGAGAGAAAAGATTATTTTACTTTTTTTTTGACAGCATTTCTTCAGCCTTTTGTATATTTTTTGGGCGAAAATTATGGTTTACAGGCAATTCCGAATACAACAATAACATCGGTTATCATTGCAACCATTCCGCTTTTTACGCCGATAGCAGCGTATTTTTCTTTAAATGAGAAACTTACATTAAAAAAAACGCTTGGAATTGTAGTTTCTTTCGTTGGTGTAATTTTTGTTGTAACAAACAATCAGTTTGATATTCAAGCTCCTGCGTATGGTTTGGCATTACTATTTTTAGCGGTTTTTGCTGCGGTCGTAAACGGCGTTTTGCTCGAAAAGTTAAGCAGTAAATACAACGTTGTTATGATGATAACGGTTCAAAACACGATTGGTTTTTCGATGTTTGCTGTCCTTTTTGTCCTGTTTGACTTTAATTCTGTCATGCAAATTGGACTTAAAACGCAGGCAATTTTGCCTATTTTGATGTTAGCATTTTTTGCTTCGTCGGTTGCCTATTTGTTTTTTACGTACGGAATTCAAAAAATGGGCATTACGCGCACGAATGTTTTTGCAAATATTCTTCCGATTTTCACAGCAATATCAGCGTTTGTGGTGTTTGGCGAAAAATTAACTTTACTAAATATCGCAGGCATGTTGCTTGTGATAACCGGCTTGATTATCAGCCAACGAAAAATTAAATCAAATCTAAATTTCCCGCCAAATTGAAATATTCATTCTCAACATTTATAAGAATTCTAAAAACTTCGCTTAACGGCTCGGTGCAAGATTATACCAACGGAAAAGTCTCGCGTGGCATCGTATTGCTTGCAATTCCGATGATTTTGGAAATGTTAATGGAGTCCGTGTTTGCGATGGTGGACATTATTTTTGTGTCGAAACTTGGCGCCGATTCTGTTACGGCTGTCGGTTTGACGGAGTCGGTGATGACTTTGGTTTATGCGGTCGGCGTTGGCTTGAGCATGGCTACGTCTGCGGTGGTTTCGAGGCGTATCGGCGAAAAAAATTCTCGACAAGCCGGATTAACAGCCGCACAATCGGTTCTGCTCGGTTTAATTGTCTCGATTCCGATAATGTTTGTCGGTTTGTTTTTTTCAAAAGATATTTTGTTGCTCATGGGTGCGAGTCCGAGTGTACTCTCAGCCGGACACACTTATACATCTATCGTGTTGAGCAGCAACGGAATAATAATTCTATTGTTCGTCATTAATTCGGCTTTTCGAAGCGCAGGCGATGCCGTTGTTGCGATGCGTGTTTTGCTGATTGCCAACGCTATAAATATCGTGCTCGACCCATTATTGATTTTCGGACTCGGACCAATTCCGGCAATGGGCATCACAGGAGCAGCTGTTGCAACCACAATCGGGCGCGGAGTTGCGGTTTTGTATCAACTTAAACTGTTGTTTTTCAATAATAAACGCTTTGAAACTGTAATTTCTGATTTTATTCCGAATTTTAAATTGTTGCTTCAACTTTTAAAAATTTCTGCCGGTGGCGTTTTTCAATACATCATTTCAACATTTAGTTGGATTATTTTAGTCAGAATTATCAGTAAATTTGGGAGCGTTGCCGTTGCAGGATACACAATCGGCATTCGCGTTGTTTTGTTTTTGATGCTGCCGGCTTGGGGCTTGTCAAATGCTGCCGGCACTTTAACAGGACAAAATCTTGGTGCGGGAAAACCGGAACGCGCCGAACGCACAATATTCATTATCAGTGGATTAACTGCAATTTACATGTTTATCTGTGCGTCTGTTTTGTTTTTTGGGTCGGAACACATCATGCAACTTTTTGTTAATGAAACCGATGTGATTGCTCACGGCTCAAATGCGCTTGAAATTATCTCGGTCGGATTGGTCTTTTTCGGACTTGGCGGCGTGAGTATGCAGGCACTCAACGGAGCCGGCGATACGTTTACGCCAACTTTGATAAATTTTATTGTGTTTTGGATTATAGAAATTCCGCTGGCATACTTTTTAGCTATCGAGTTGGATATGAGAGATAAAGGCGTTTATTGGACAATTGTAATGATGGATGTTTTAATCGCTGTTTTGGCATTTATTCTGTTCAGGCGAGGCAAGTGGAAATTAAGAAAAGTGTAAAAAAAAAGTCAAGCAATAGCTTGACTTCCTTTTTCTTATGAAACTTTTTACTTAAAACTTACATTGATAAACTTTCCGTTTATTTCTTGCTTCTTTTGTGTGTCGGGAATAGAACGAACTTTAAACGAATAACTGCCCGAAAGCAACTTTTTATCGTAATTAATTTCGTCAATAACAACATCACCTTCATACGACACAAAATAATCAGCATCGCCCGTGCGTACTTTGCGCGACATTACTTTGTAAGTTAAACCGCATTCTGTAACCGAAACGCCGGTTTTGTAATCGTAGATTTGACGATATTTGCCGGCTTTGTTTCCGTTTATGGTGATTACAACTGCACTTTTGGCATCCTTATCGTTCAAATAGCCTGCCAAAATTGTTATACCTTTGTTGATATTTACATTGTCCGGAGACAGTGTTTTCACAACATTATCAATACTTGCATCGAAATACTGTTTCGCCTGTAGCTCGTCTTTTTGGCATGAATACAAAGTAACAAACAAAGCTAAAACGAACACCGAAACTATAATTATAATTCTTTTCATGGTTTTAGCTTTAAAAGATTTATTCTTCCGAACCGCCGATTACGGGCACATTCGTGAATTTTCCGGCTGAGATTGTAAGTGAACTTTCCAAGCTGTTTTTAGCAACAAAATTGAAAGTTCCGCTTACTTTATCGGCTGTTATTGAGGTTATTACAACTTGTCCGCTTATGGTCAAATATTTTTTCGTGCCATCTTCGCCGTCGTCCTTATCTTCCATATAAACAGCGTACGTTTCGAGCGAAGTTGCCGTGGACAATCCGGCTTTAAAGTCGTAAGTTCCTGCCGTAACACCGCCGTCTTTTCTCACGGAAATTAACATATATTGTCCGTCCAAATTATAACCGGCAACCGTCAAATAGTCCGTGTAGGTGGTTGCAGCAACCACTGCGGGCGTTGCAGACCATGTTGTTTCGCCGATTTTGGCTGTCATCGAAGCTATCGTGAGTTCGGAATCGTCTTTGCAAGAACCGAGAAACAAACCGGCTGCAAGTAAAAAAATAAAGCTTAAAATTCTGATATTCATTGTGATAATGTTTATGTTAATACAATTTGTTAACTATGTAAAGATAGAAACTATGTTCGTGTTATTCAAATATTTTTGATGAAATTTTAACAAATTTTAATGTTTTTTTTAATGTTTTGACTGATAATTAATTACAATCGCTTTGTTTATTTTAAACTGTGATTCAAAGCTATATCCGTTCTAATAAAACCGCTTTTTAAAATATTTATTGCATTAAAAGTCATTTTTTACGAGTAAACATTAAAATATCATGTAATTTTGTTGAAAAAAAAATGAATTCACTTTCAGAAAAATTGCTCGCATTTGAGCGCATTTTAAAAATTATGGATGAGTTGCGTGCAGCTTGCCCTTGGGACAGCGTGCAGACTAACGAATCTTTACGGCAATTAACGTTGGAAGAAGCCTATGAGCTTGCCGAAGCTGTCATTTCAGGAAATACTGATGCTTTGAAAAAAGAACTTGGCGACGTGTTTTTACACATTATATTTTATGCAAAAATTGCTTCCGAAAAAAACGAATTCGACATAGCAGATGTTCTTAACAGCTTGGCAGACAAACTTATATATCGACATCCGCACATTTATTCCGATGCTAAAGCCGATGATGCCGAGCAAGTGCGATTGAATTGGGCAGAGTTGAAATTGAAAGAAAAATCAGCCGAAAAAAATACGGTTCTCGGCGGCGTTCCGGCGAGCCTGCCGTCGTTAGTCAAAGCGGTTCGTTTGCAGGAAAAAGCGTCGGCTGTAGGTTTTGATTGGGACGACCGCTCGCAAATTTGGGCAAAAATTCACGAAGAAATTGACGAACTTCGACATGAAATTGAACAAAATGACACCGAAAAATCCGAACAAGAATTTGGCGATTTGCTCTTCGCGCTCACAAACATGGCTCGCCTGTACGACATTCGCCCCGACAATGCGCTGGAAAAAACCAATCAAAAATTTATCAGACGATTCAATTATGTTGAAGAAAAAATTGCTTCACTCGGTAAATCTCTCAAATCCTGCACGTTGGAAGATATGGATTTTTTCTGGAATGAAGCAAAAAAAATTGAAAAAAAGAATTGAAAATCAACGCTTTTGTAGCAAGCCGCGCGCCGATTCCACATCTTCCAACGAATACAAACAGGTATTGTTTTTGCAGACATGAGTTCAGTATAAAAAGTCATAAAGTTGAAAGTTTGTAAAGTTAAATTACT
>DYSM01000549.1 GCA_020718265.1 Draconibacterium orientale
CACACTCAGTTCGGAATTAACGAAAGCAAAGAAATGAATCTCGAGGAGATTTTATCAGAAATAGAAATTAGACTGATTTCAAACAAATATTTAAAATGACTTCATCCGATAAATTTAGAGCATTAGTTGCCAACAGGTTCAAATTCAGATTGTTTATGCTGAAAAACTTGCCGGCAGCGTATTTTTCAGGTTTGCAAGTGAAAGAAATCACGGAAGACAAAGCTGTGGTAAGTATTCCGTTTAAGTTCTTGACTAAGAATCCGTTCCGCTCCATGTATTTTGCATCGCAGGCAATGGCGGCGGAACTTGCAACGGGCGTTTTGGCTTTGGCGCAAGTGTTTGGGCGAAAACCCGGCGTGTCCATGTTGGTGTTGGGAATGCGCGCTACGTTTCATAAAAAAGTTATCGGGAAAGTGCAATTTACCTGCACGGACGGACAACTTATCAAGCAAGCCGTTGAGAAAACCATTGCAACCGGCGAGGGCGTTACGGTGGAAGCTAAATCGGTCGGCACGGATAAAGACGGAATTGTCGTTGCCGAATTTTACTTCACATGGACATTTAAAGCGAAGTCAATTTGAGAATTTGAGAATGAGCTAATGTGATAATTTACTGTCGAGTAAATTTTTTATAGATAAAAAAAAATCAGAAAATGACCTATTTTTAAATTATCTTTTCATCTCATTTTTACAACAGGACGGTATGACAGTCGAACAAATATTTCAGAAAGGGCTTGATTTACACCATTATGCAAATACGGCTTATCCGCTGAAACCAACCTCATTTCGAGAATTTCGGATTCGAGAGAAAATGGATGTTGAAGCAGTTTTGACAGCAGATTGGGCTGAGGTTCAGGAACTTGCCTTGTATGTGCATATTCCGTTTTGCCAAACGCGCTGCCGATTTTGCGAATACACAGTTTGCTCCGGCGACGATGCCCTGCTCTAAGACGATTATACAAATTTGTTGTTACAAGAAATCTCAAAATACGGGCAAACTATTCAAAATAAGTCAGTTGTAGGTTACGATATGGGCGGTGGTACGCCAGCATACATCTCGGAACGCAATCTGGAGCGCATTACGCGTGCAATGCTCGATACATTCAAATTCGATGATTCGGTTGGTTTGAGTATTGAAACTACACCGCTTGTAGCAGCGGATGATTTGGCAAAACTCCGCACCATACGCGGCTTGGGCTACCAACGCATTAGCATGGGCATTCAAACGGTGAACAAAGAATTGCTCGACAGTTTTGAGCGCAAAGGTTCCGTAAAATTGTATCAATCGGCTGTTGAAAATATCCGAAAAGCAGGTTTCGACCAACTCAATATCGACCTTATGTAGTGCCTGTAAGAAAACGTGTAAATATTTGAATTTAAGTAGGTTGTAGTCATTTTTTCAATCGAATGTTTTGTCATTTAGTAGTCATTCAATAGTCAAAAAGTA
>DYSM01000005.1:0-12628 GCA_020718265.1 Draconibacterium orientale
TTTCGCCGCAAAAACCAAACCCGCAAAGTGAAACGCGACAAAGGCGTGCATTGGGGGTAGGCACTCGGTCCGGCACTCTTCGGGTTTTTGCGAGTTCGATTCTCGCGCCGGGCACAAGGCAACGCTGTATATCACGAAGCAATACGCCTTATTAAATCCAAAAACGATGCGGTACGTGCCTGCGGAACGAGGCATTTTTCGACAAACAAGCCCTGAGGCGGGCACATCTGCCCGTCTCTTTAAAAAGTATCAAACATGAATTTTTCAAAAAAATACAGTCAGTTTTTAACTGATTCGGGCGTGTCATTTGCCCTGTTTTTTGTAATGCTCGAACTCATCGGCATCAATGCGTATTCAATCCGTTACGTGCTCAATGCACAGCACGAAACGTGGTTTAATTGGATACCTGCCACTATCGGAGCGTTTGCATATTCCATAACCACAATTGTTGTGATGCAACAAAAGGGACATGCAAAGCTGAAAACAACTTTACCTGTGCTGGATGCGCTGCTTGTAATGTTGGGTATGAATATTTTGTTCTTTGAACAATATCAAACGGATGCGCTCAACTATGTTGCTTTGATTCTGTCGGTATTATTTGCGGTATTTACAGCCGTAATCACATACAGTTTGGGACAGATTAACAATGAAAAAACTGAGCTTACTGTAAGTAAATCTGACTACGACAAACTTCAAAGACAGTTGCAGGCAAGTTTGGAAATGAATGAAATGCAGAATAAAGAGATTTTCAAACTTGAAAGTGATGTAACTGAAATGAAAAATCAAAAGACAGATATTATAACTCATTTTCATAAACTTAAAGGAGATTTTATAGAAATCCGAGAACAATCAGACAAATATAAACCTTACTATATCTCATCGGAACTCTCTCGCATCCGAAAAATGAAAAAAGAAAACATGAACGCGGAAGAAGTTGAATTTTTAAACAAATATGCAAATGAAAACAGCAATTAGTATCATCGTTATTTTGGTTGCAGTCCTTGTCGGATACAGCTTTTACGAATCGGAAACCAAACCGCTAAAAGAAAAAAGATTTGAGGAATATGAAGCGGAATTTAAGAAGCGAATTGATGTGCTTGAAAAAAATCAAGACACCATGAAACGGAGACTGAAACGAATTGAAAACAACGTGGACACGTTGAAAACAGGGCAGGGAGTTATTTATCAAACAATCAAGGAAGGCGCGACAAAACGAGATTTTCTTGACGAAATTTTAAGCGATTTTTAAATTATGAAAGTGATACGCGGATACGGTTACTACTCTACTACCAAAGCACAGATAAAGAGCAAATTCAATGTAAAGCCAAGTATTTGGTTTTATTTAACAAAGAGTTTGTGGTCGTTTGAAATTGTCGGCGGTTTTTTCTTATGGTCTTATGTTTTGAATGGTTTTCGTATCCCGTTCACCTTGCTTGCAGCTGTGATAGACATTCTTCGATTCACTGCATATTATACAATTATTGCACTATACAAAATATTCGTATTTCTGATGACATGGATATTTGATTTACTGAAACAGCTTATCATTTCGGCATTCAACACGTTTTGGGGCAAGTTTATCGGGGTGTTGCTGATAGCATCTGCACTCATTACAATCTACATCTTTTTGTTTGAAACTGAACTTTACAATGAGTTCAAAATAATCATTCAAAGTTTTACACACGAAAATAATAATTAATGCAAAAGATACAAAAACCCTTGTCATTCTTGCTTTTTTCAAGAAAATGTTAGGGAAAATAGAATCAGATTCGGAAGTATTTACAAGTCTTGTCGGACTAACACCTGACGAACTACGCAAACGAATAGATTTGTTTTTAGTCGAAACTATAAAAAAGAATATATATGAAACAGATAAAACAAGGAATTCTGACAGTAATGACAATACTGATACTGCTGACGATTGCGGATTTTGTTCTGATGACGAAAAGTCATAATACAAAGACAGCTGCATTATTCGCTAAATACGATGTTATGAACCGCTTTGCACAGAAACAAATCATTAAGCAAACAAAAAATGAGATTGTAGATTACAGTCAGTTTCTCGACTTTAACAAACCGAGAACATCAACAGACTATATATTTCTGCATTGCACCGACACAGAAACGGCAACTTTGGCGGCTGTCGCAAATTATCACATGTTTCGTAAAAATTGGCCGAGTATCGCATATCACTATCTTGTAATGAAAGACGGAAAAATTATCCGCTGCCTAAAGCCTGAATCTGAATCAACACATGCAAAAGGGTTCAATTTTAACAGTGTTTCAATTTGTTTTGAGGGAGACTTTGATGTTGATACGATTTCGCAAACGCAATACAACAGCGGTCTCAGGTTACTGTTTGCGCTGCACACAAAATACCCAAACGCAGAGATTACAACTCATGCGGAACACTCAAAAAAGACATGCCCCGGATTGATATTTCCGGATGATAAAATGGAATATCAAGCATTAAATTTTCACTTTTTAAATCTTGTAAAAAAATGAATCAGACCATCACACTTTTAGTATTACAACACGTTTTCGGCTGTCCGATTGTTTACGAGAAAAAAAATCCGGCAAAACTTTACAAGCTCGAAGCCGACCATCACGACAAGCTTATGGTATCTCCTATCAGCGGCGGAACGGACAGCGTTATTTTAAATTCCGTAGATTGTGTAACTTCCGAAACCGTTGATTTTACACAGTTTTTGGCGGAATTATCACGGAATCCACTCGGAATTAACTCGGAATCTACTCGGAATTTACTCGGAAATAACTCGGAATTGAACCGGAATCTACTCGGAATTGACCCGGATGATGCGCCGGAATATCTTGGAAAAACGAACTATCTTTTTCCTGTATTGCACAAAAAACAGCCGGTGTATTTGAAACAGTTATGTAAAGATATTGAGGGTTTATTGCATACGAAAATAACAAACAGCAGTAAACATGAGAGTTTGACAAGCTCAAAAAATCAATACAACGAATATTCCGACATCTTGCAAGCGCAAACGCCTAATATGCTTAATGATTTACAAGCCCTTAAAACAAAGCTGATTACAGATATTAAAAAGCAAAAGCAGGGTAGGGAAACTCAAGTTCAAACCACAGAACGCAAATCGACTTACAAGAAAATCATAGGCATATTTGTAACTATAGGCATTGCAGCTCTAATATTTTTTGCAGCTTGGTTTTTCGTATCTCCAAGCTCCTACTCTGCTGCTGATTCCGAAGAATCATTTACTGAGTTTGAGCGCAAAGCTGACTCAATTGATGTTTCAAAAAGTAACATTACAAAAACATCAGAAGGTCAAAAGTGGTCTAAAAGTAAGATTGAGCGGTTGATAGATTTATATCAGGGTGAGCAAAAAAAAGTTGCATTTAAGTTTACGCGCGAAAAGATATACGGCGAAATAAAAGGCAAAACCCTAACTGACTACGAAGTGAGATTGATTATAGAAAAGTATCTTAACAAAATAAAAAAGTAAGTATGACAAAAAAAGAGTTACAACGCATGATACCTTCAGTAAGGTTCAGCGGCAAAGAGAAAAAAGTGTATGTGTCGGCATCTGCCATAAATCACATAAAAACAATAGCTTTAAATGAGTTCTGTTTACGAACTAATTCAACTTGGGTTACTTATTAAAAAAAATGATTGTTATGAAAACAGTAAAATTATTAGCAGAATTTGAAGCTAAATTTAAAGCTGCCAAAGCAAAAGCGGAAGCCGACAAACCAAAGCAGGCTGACATAAAAAAGTTTCAAGAACTGACAGAAGAACGAGAATCGTTACTGTTGGTTTCAGAGAAAATGTTTCAAACGCGATATACCGAGATAAAAGAAGAACATGTCAAACTGAATGATAGCCTCAAAAGAGGGGCTGAAGAGTATAAAGCGGATATGCTTAAACGGCACAAAGCAATTCACGATGATTTGGTCAATAAACATAAACGCAAATTAGAAGAACGGCACGAAGAGTTTTTCCTAAATGTTTTGGCTTCTATCGAAAAATTCAAAGACGAAAAAGCATTATTGCACACGGAACTGTTTGAAAGATTTGACGTTGAAAAAATAATGCTTAAACTGTCTTCTGAAATCAGAGAAAAAACCATAAATCACATCGAACCGGTTGTAAATAAGTTATCCGGAATGCTCGAAACTGCGAAAACTTATCACAGAAGAGAATCTGTAATTAATGAAGCTTTGGCATTGGGAATGAAGCATTCAACGTATCGCGATTCTGACATACTCTGTCCGCCGCAGTTGAAAGACAATCCAATTATAGAACAGCTTAGACTTTACAAAGTCAGAGTTCAATTTGTTGCATTTGAATAATTTAGTTTATGAGTAAAGATGCGTTACAGATTTTAGTCCAGAGTGCCGGAAGTGATAACGAGCAATCGAAAGAAACGAGCGACTACATGCGCATCGGTACTGTTTACTATTCCATTCTCAAACAACCTCTGATGAGCGGTGATGAGCTTCATATTGTTCAAAAATGGACAAGAGAGGCTATTGTGGATGATTTTGGCAAAAAATACCTTGCGCAAATTCCGCGTTATTCAGGATTCTGCACGATTCCGAACAATATTAATTACCGCAGAGTTATAAACGGATTTTGGAATAAGTATGAACCGTTGAAACATACGCCCTTGCGTTCGGGCGGTAAACCCGAACGCATACTCGGATTTCTAAAACACATCTTCGGCGAACAATTTGACTTAGGTATTGATTTTATTACGATTCTGTTTCAAAAACCGACACATGTATTGCCGATTCTGTCATTAGTTTCGGAGGAACGAAAAACCGGTAAGACTACATTTCTGAATTTAATGAAAGAGATTTTCGGCGCAAACATGACTCTAAACACGAATGAAGATTTTCGCAGTCAATTCAATTCGGATTGGGCAACGAAATTGATTATCGGAGTGGACGAAACGTTTCTCGAAAAGAAAGAAGATTCCGAAAGAATCAAAAACTTATCCACAGGCAAAAGCTACAAGGCTGAAGCTAAGGGCATCGACAAAAAGGAAATTGAGTTTTTCGGAAAATTCATCCTGTGCTCCAACAACGAGGATTCATTCATTAAGATTGATAAAGATGAGATTCGCTATTGGGTTCGTAAAATTCCGACCCTGCCCGATACTGAAAATGTAGATTTACTTACCGAGATGATTAAAGAAATTCCGATTTTTCTTGATTTCTTGAGCACTCGGAAAATAACAACGCCGAGAAGCACTCGAATGTGGTTTAGTGAGCAGGAAATTTGGACACCCGCACTTGACAAACTCAAAAAAGGGAATCGAACATACACCGAAAATGAGCTGTCGAATATTATCAAAGACATTTTTATTGAGTTTCAGCTCAATGAATTGAAATATACGCAAAGAGATTTAAAGAGTATAGCCAGAGCGAATTATATTCCGGCTACAGATACAACGATTAATCGTTTCATAGATAATCTGAATAAAGTTTCAAAAAACAGTTCTTACACACGCTACACCGTAAATCACAACGGAGAACAGGAAATATCTGAAGTTCTTAGAGGTAGATATTACACATTTACAATTGATGACTTCGTGCCTGCGGACATGAATACAAATGTTGTAGAATATTTCAAATTCTTCGAGAAATCTGTATTTGAGTTTGACGACCTTGATAATAAAATGAGCTTTGTTACAGAGTTTAACAAGCTGTATGATGCGAATTTGAGCTTACGCGATTTTGAATTATTAGTATTAAACCTGAAAATAAAATACCAACAAAATGACAACAGAACAAGCAAAGACAGTGTCGATTCTTTCATTCCTACAGAAAATGCAGATTTACCCTACGAAATACAATAAACAACGGAATGAATATCTATTCTGCGCACCGTATCGGGACGAAAAAGACGGCAGCCTGTGGGTTAATGCTGTAAAAAATGTTTGGAAAGACTTCGGCACCGGATACGGCGGAAATATTATAGACCTGACAATTCTCATGCACAATTGCGATGTGCATCGTGCATTACAAATTATCGAAGGTGCGAATGTAGATAAGATTCATTTTTCTTCTTTTAGACAGCAATCCGATTTTCAGAGCTTCATAGACATCAAACACATGCAGCCGTTACAGAACCGCGCACTTATTGAGTATCTGACAGACCGAAAAATAAACATAGATATTGCACGAATACACTTACAAGAAGCATATTACGTCATAAACGAAAAAAAATACTTCGCACTTGCATTCCGAAACGACAAAGGCGGTTACGAACTCCGAAACAAATACTTCAAAGGCTCTAATTCGCCGAAGTGGATAAGCACCATCGAGGGTAGTCAAACGAGCCTGAATGTGTTCGAGGGCTTCATGGATTATCTAAGTTGCCTGACACACTACAGGGCAGAGAAATTGAAAAACAAAACAATTGTATTGAACTCGCTTGCATTCATTAATTTGATAAAGCCTAACAAAAACATCGAACTAAATCTTTTTCTCGACAACGACAATGCAGGCAACGAAGCAACTTACTATCTAAGTCAAGGCATATCAGCGTTCGATTTCCGAAAACAGATATACCCAAACCACAAAGATTTCAATGAATTTTTAATGTCTTAAAAAAAATATTTTCAAATATGAATATAATTATTAAAATCCTTTTCGTATGTTTGCAGTGCTATACATATTTATCATGGGCAGCGGATGCCCAAAACATACATTTGGGCTTTTTTTATTGTCCATATTTGATACCAAATAATTGCGGTGTCGAACCCCCGTGCATAAGTCGTAATAGTTTATGCGCCCATGAAAATGTGTATAGCAACGGGAAAGGCGACACCGTTTTCTTGTTGCCTGTGGTTAAATGCTATACACCAATGAAAAATTTTAATGAGACCGGTTCTATACCGGCAAATCAACTGTTCGCGTCGTTAATTGATTTTTACGGCACAAACTTTCAGGAACGATGTCAGGAATCACTCCACGACACCATCTACCAAATCACACAAATTGAAAGAGTTGAATTAGATTCAGCCATGCAAAATAATATTGCGTGTCTGAATAATCTCTATCATTTTTTTAAGAGTTCGGAATTATCAAACATTTTAAAAACGATATAGATATGGAAAATACAGATTGAATGTGTTTAAAATAAAAAATAAGCCCTTGTTTTGCACGGCAAGGGCTTATTAAGAGTGTTTGTCGATAAAGTGTTACAATGTTTTGCAAAAGTAAAAAAAATAATCTTATGGAAAACGTTGAATATAAAAAATTTGTCGTAAAAAATTACACGAAATCAGAATTAGCACAATGTTACGGCATTCATCCGACAACACTTATCCGTTGGATGAAGCCAATTATTTGCACTTTAGAGGAAATTGGTTACACAAAAACAGCCAAATACCTCACAAGTAAACAAGTTGAAGTAATCATTGAGCATTTGGGTACGCCTTAGGTGTCAATGACTTTTTGAATCTCAGAAGTAATTATTTGTTTTGTATCTGGCTCGTGCTTGCCTGATGCTTTTATCCCTTCGATTATTTGCTGTAATACAGAATTTTTGACATTACCCCGAAGTGTAGCTTTGCCGTCTTTTAATTTTTCTGACAAGTAAGATGTGGTGTAAGAATGAAAGGAGTTACAATCAAGATGTGTGTCTAATGTGAGGGTGTTTTCTTCATCCGATTGCCGAATTGTTACCAATGTAGCCCTGTTAATGTTTTCATGTTCGATGTGTCTGCGTCTGTTTTCAAACTTTGAAGTCCCAACAAGCAAATGCGTGCTTTCATCAACAGAATAGATTACGACATGAGGATGAGGTTCGTCTGTTTGGGTCAAATGCTTATCGTAAAAATAAATAATTGTGCCGACCCTAATGGTTTCACTCAGTAAGCTAATCGGTAAATCCATACGGGGTTAGGCTTGGGGAAGCATGTGAAAAAAATCTTCTTTAGAGAACTCTAACATCTCGGAGTCTTGGTCGAAAATACGGTATTTTGTCTGGTTTGGCTCAAAAAAATCAACCATAACCATCCTGTAACTGCTTTTCGACTTGTTGATTTGTTTCTCAAATCGCAACCATTCGGGAAATTCATGTGTCAAGTCCCGTAATGTCCATATATCCATCTCCCCGAAGTCTGAAATCACGGAATCCATAACTTTTATGTCCGTTTCCGAAAGATAATATTTGTCCGTAGGTTTAACGGAATTCAATTCTAAACTTTTTTTTTGTAGGTATTCATTGAAGTAGGATGTCGGATGCTCGAACAAATCTTTCATTTCTGAAGGAACCGGACCGTGTTGCATTGCAAAGTAAGTATTATAAGTTACAAGTCTTCCGTAAATTCTTACGTGCAAACGGTCCGATAGCCAAATTAGTTTTAAGAGTTGAATCTTATCAACCTTTCCACCCAACTTCTCGGTGATATAATTGGCAACCTGCACTATTTTTTTATCCTTGTTGAACATATTATCTCTGGATAATAAAATTGATAATAAAATTATATGCAAATTTAATTCATTTTTAATTAAAAATGAAAATATTTTTAATATAATGTTTATTCATTCTGATATTAGCTTTTGTCAAATCCGAAAAAATATGACCTTCTGATACACAATGAGCCTTCCAATCTGTTAAAAAACAAGTGAAAAGTCTTTATTTACACAAAAAAACATTCGTTTAAGCGTATTTTTTTCTTTTTTAGCTCGTGTAATTTAGCTTATCTAAAAAAAACTTAACTCAATTCGACAAAAGGCTGTAAATCTAAACAAAAAAGCATAAAAATAAACAAATCACAATATCAAAAAATCAGACTGTCAGACATTTGCACAAAAAACGTGTGCAGACACAAAACAGTTGAATTATGGTATTATTTCCGCTTATCGTAGGTGCAGGTTCAGGCGCAGCAATGTGGCTGTATAGTTTGGCATCTGAGCGTATTGACGCTACAGATAAGCTGGATTATTCTATCAAAGTTGCAAGCCTTAAATTCAAGTCAGCTACCGAGCTTGAACTCGCTCTTGATGTAACGCTCATAAACAAAGCGAATGTTTCTTGGAACATTAAACACCCTGCTATCAGTGTGTTTGACGGCAATACATTGATGAGCGAAAGCGCAGCTCGCGACAAGAAATATGAAATAAAAGCTAATAGCACAACTAAATTAGACCGGATGTATTTTCCGATTCCGATTTTGAAACTTGCCAAAGTTGCTTCTCAATTGATTTCGCCCATAATTAGCGGTTGGGAAGTCGGAAAGGGCATTGCTTACAATATTGAGAAAGCAAGCACGGCTTTGATGTCTAAACAAGCCGAAATTCTGAAAACTTGGTCGGTAAAATTGGACACTGAAGTAAACGGCATTCCTGTTGTTTACACGGAAACCGAACTTGTAGGGCTTGGCTACGCTCCGATGAGCGCGATAGACCGCCCGATAGCACTTGCCCCGGCTGACATCGACAAACTCATCCCGCGACCGAACGGAACAAAAATCGTGTGGCAAGACAAAAATGTTCACGACACCGTAAAACTTATGGTGCAAATCGTTGAACAAGACCATGATAAAATCAAAGAATTTTCAAAATTATTCAAACGCTCCACGGTAAAAGAAACTTCAAAAGCGATATTCGATTTTGTTTTCAAATACATCAAATACAACATCGAGGACGGCGAACAACTCAAAAACCCGCTTGTAACATACGATTTAGGGCAGAGAAAAGCCGTTGCTTTCTACAAAACGCACGGCTATTGGAACAAAGATTTTTCAGCAGATTGCGATGATATGGCAATATTCGTAGCCTCAATACTCCGTAATCTCGGTATTTCTTACACGTTTGAAGTTGCCTCGTATAAAGATGTGTTCGGGCAAGATAAAGGCTACTCACATGTTTACGTGAATTTGCCCGTAAAAGGCGGAAATATCATCATCGACCCTGTGTATTACGCATTTAACCAACGCAAAGACTATTCTCGGAAATTCAATTATTCGGGAACAGGACACTATGTAAATCTCAACGGAATGGATATAACATATCTCGGAACTACGGCAGAACAGACTACTGACGTAGAATTAGACAATTTTCTTAAATCATTGAAAAGTGCATTTACACCTTCAGGTGCAACATGGAACAATCAACAACTTAGCAAATTTGACGGAGAAAAGATTAATAGTGTTATAGACGCGGCAATCTCTTCTAAAGGCAAATATGAAAAAATGAAATATTTGGCGACATTGCGTCAATTAATAGAAGGCTACAGTAAATTTTTCAGCGTTAATGCGAAGTTAAGAGGTTACATTAACGGTATTGAAGAAGAAGACAAGAAGATAAAACAATTTCTCATCAAATCACGAAATGACTTAGCTCGACAAGGCGGCAATTTCAACGTGATAGAAATGTTTGATTACGCTATTAAATATTGGGACAATTCCGAAACGCGCGAAAAAGCATTGGAATACATCAGCAAGGCTGAGCAGAAATTAGTTAAGCAAAATGTAGGCTTTTTCGGAGCACTCTATACAAGATGTATGATGCAAAGAAATCCGCAATACAACGGACTTGACGGCTTGGTATGGGACAATCTCAAAGCCTTCATAACCAAATACAAGATACCTGTTGCGATAGGAACCGGACTTACAGCCGGGTTAATCACTTATGTAATATACAAGGGTGTTTCAAGAAAAAAAACAAACTCGGCATCATCATCATTACCTGCTAAAAGAAAAAACAATGCAAACGGAAAGTAAATCTATTGAAGCTTTTGAATTTTTCGGTTTAAGCGGAATTGAATCAGATGAAGTGATTATTACGCCTGAAAGATTCAGTGATTATATGAACACTACGCGTTCGTTGAGTTCGGCTATAGATTATGAGCGATTCGAGCATTATGTCTCCGGCTATCTTGGCAGTGTAGGCTTGGGCAAGTTATTCAAAACAAAGGAAGAACGCAAAGACAAACGCGAAGAGCGAAAAGAAAACAGACAAGAAAAAAAGGAAGAACGCAAAGAAGAGCGTGCAAATAGCGAGCATAAAGGCTTGACGGTCGCAAAACAGATTCTCAAGGTTGTAAACAAGGTAAATCCTGTAACACTTGCCGTTCGCAATGCTTTACGTGCACTTATAGCTTTGAATTTCATAGGTATGGCCTCAGCAATAAATTCAAAGCCCGAACTTCGTAAAAAAGTCGAGGAAATGTACAAAAACATGGGAGGCGAAGTCAAACACTTGACAAACTCAGTGTCTGACGGTGCTAAACGTAAGCCATTGTTCGGCAAAGATTCTGAAAAATACAATGGTTTAGGCTCGGCAGCGGCAGGACTAATAGCTTCTGCCGGTCCATTCCTTGTGAAAATTTGGAATTGGATGAAAGAATTTGGCATAAAAGCGGTGAAATACGCCAAAGATAACAAGATTATAGATAAACTGAAAGATAGCAACATCGGAGATAAAATTTCTGAATTAAGAAATAAACGAGACGAGTCTAAATCGCAATCTGAAACAGAGGATAAACCTTCAATGATTAACGCACAAGACGACAGCAGCGGGGATAAAGACGCAGACGACAGCAGCGGGGATAAAGACGCAGACGATGAAGCCAAAAAGAAAAAACGCCGCAGAAATATGATTTTCATAGGACTCGGAACGCTCGCTGTTGCAGGTGGTTTAGGATATTGGGCTTATTCTTCAAGACACGACAGAACTGTGCATAACAGCGAGAAATTAGCGGAATTAAAACCGCTCGGATACGTCAAATTAAAATAAATCAAGAATATCATGCGAGACAGAGAAAAAGCAAGTCGCAATCGCGTATCAATCGAAACCGACGAAAAATCGAAATCGAAATCGAAACCAAAATCACAAAAAACGATACAAACCAAAGCAGAGGATGTATCGCAAGAAATTGCATCGGAAAATATTGCAACTGAAACAAATACAGAAGTTTAATTTTCAAAAATCAAATACAATGGGAAACAAAACCGCCGTAAAATATAAATCGGCAAAAGACGGATTACTCGGAGGTCTGATTGACCTCAAATCCATGCAAGAGGAGTTTCCGAAAGCTGCTGCCGTCGTCGGTGGTATTGTTATCGGAAAATTCGTGAACGGAATGCTTGATAAAATTATCATGTCTAAGACTGTTGCAGGTTTTATGGGCGTGGAATTACAAGCTAATGTAGCCAAATGGCTGAAACCTGCACTTGTAGGAATCGCCGGTTTTGGCTTAATGACTTACGGAAAAAAGGAACACAGCGCAATCATGCAAAACATTGGTCTCGGCGTTGCAGGTTACGGAATTTCAGGTGTGTTTTCAGCTTTAACGGCGAAAAACTTGCTTCAAGGTCTCGGTGCTGCTGAAGACGAATACGTGATGCTCGATACAAACGGAAATCGTATCGGAACTATCGACATGAAACAATTGTTGCCGGATTTGGAAACGCCCGAATATTCAGGCATCGCAGGTCAAAACGTGGAATACGCTATCATGGACGGCACGGCAGAACTTCCATTGACATTATTAGACGGAGCTGAAGATGAAGATGAAGATACTCCGATGATAATGAACGGAAACGAATTACCCTTGATAATAGACTAACCTGGCGTGTTAAGATAACAAACTCAGAAAAAAATCAAAATCAAAATCAAAATCAAA
>DYSM01000005.1:12728-30414 GCA_020718265.1 Draconibacterium orientale
AAAATCAAAATCAAAATCAAAATCAAATAAACATGACAAACGTAGCAGGATTTTTAGGCTCAGCAGAAGTCGGAAATTACGACGAAAATTTTATTGACGGATTGGATTCCGTAGATGATTTGCTTGATGTTGTAGCCGGTCTCGGCGCAATTGCAACAAATCGAAATGTAAGCGCAGCAGCTCGTACCGCCGCCGTAAAAGGTCAGGCAAAAGCAGGAGCAAAGGCAAAGGCAAAAAGCAAAACAGCTCCTAAGGGCGTGCGCGGTGCCGAAAATGAAAACAAAAACACAAGTCTTAAAACGTTGATGGAAAATCGCATCGACGACATCAAAGACAAAGCAGTCAAAGAAAGTCTGACTGACGGTAATCTTACCGTAGTCGATGGCGAAATATATTCTGCGAAAAAAGCAATTGCGGAAACGAAGCTCATGGAGCCGAAGGATGCTCGGAAATTAGGTGTGAGAAGCATAAATAAGGCGCAATTGGACAACGGTACCGTTATGATTGTAACGCATATCGCAATTGAATCCGGTATTACATCGGGGACATCACCAGTAGAGGATGAAAATGCACTCGACGTGCAATACAAAGCAGTCAGCAACTCAACGGACAAAACGTTATTGCTTGCAGAGTTCAATTTGTCCCAAAATCGTAAGCCGTTACAAGTGAACGTGCCGATGGCAGCATTTCTCTACAATCAAACCAATGAACCGGAAGGATTCATGCGTTTGGAACGTCCTTTCATCATTCAAAACTCCGAAGATATTAGTTGCAATATAACCGCTCCTGACGATAAAACGTATGCAACAGGAACGTATTTGCGAGTGCGGTTGAAAGGCGGTATCACCGTGCCTCGCGGTTGGACTATAAAATAAGCGTTGGTCGCGCAGAGGGTCGTTCGCTTTCAAAACGTTCGGCTCTCTTTTTTTTATTTTTTCATAACGTAAAAATACAGAAATGTTAGAAAATACGGAAAATCTTGAATTGCAAATCATTAAATTAGATATTGCAAATGCGGGGCAAATCGTAAAATCATTGTCGGTAAGAAGTCGCGCCGAACACAAGAAAATTAAGGGTTTGGCTATCCTGTCTAAAGGCGGATATACAGCTGCCGAAGTGCAAGGCTCATTTACCATAAAAGTTGATAAGAATCAAATCATCTCGGACGGTGAGGTACCGAAGTTTTTGTTTGAGGTTACTCATTCCAAAAGTTTGTACGAAAATGCCTACAAATGCGATGTTAATATCAACACAAGCGATATTGATATCCAATACAAAGACGGTTCGCCTTCTGTTGGCTTTTCAGCTTATTCCGTGGATTTCATTTTGATTTGCGAAAAGAAAAAGTAATCCATGATACACGTTCTCGACATATTATTTGCGCTGCCTGCTATTCATAATGTTTTCAGGTTCCGAACACCCGCAAACATTCAAAAAATAAAAAGCATAGGGTTGATTCTTTCAAATCCAAAGTTGTTCATGGATTCAATCGAACCATATTTTATTGACAACATTCTCACGTATTCAATAATTCTGAATGATACTGATTATGTTGTAGTTGATAAATCTATTAATTTTCTCGGCGCAAATGATAATGCAAGTTTTGATTACAAAAAATTCGATGCGTTCCGCTATGATAATGTTATGAATGAAACGCATACAAATCTGCGTAACAATGCCTCACACAAAGTTGTCATTAAAACCGCTAATTTACCTACTGTTTCTCCGCTTCGAATACGAGTGCCGATGAAAATTTTAATTGCATATTAAGCCATGTCCAACGATATTGTTTTACAAAAAAGAATAGACCATATCACAAGAAACATCATGAAATGTGATGATTATGTGATTGAAGAGTTGATAATCACGGTTGATGCTCTGAAAAAAAAGATTACAGAAACAGACATAAACACTGTCAGTATAATCAATCAAACAGACGTTGAGATTGATGTAACCGCACGAGAGCAAATTTCGTCTGAAGACAATGTGATTACATTCTCTAAGTCTAATTTTTCACAAAAAGCGAACAATCAGACATTTAGAGGCAACTTGCAGATTGACCATAAATCAGGCACGTTCATGCCTTACCAACTCGATATCATAACAATAAAACCTGTCGGTGTATGAATGAGGATATAATCAAAAGTAAAATTAAGCGGAAAGGCGTATATTTTCAAATCAATTACAAAATTGAGGGCGAAAAATTCACATATTCCAAAGTAAACGAAAAAAATGTCGGTTTAAAAGCATTCAATTCACAAATAAAAGAGGTTGAGAGTTTGACTACTGACAGCATTGAAGTTGAATTATATTCTTTTGCAATAAAAAAAATCAAAACAGCACCCGATGAGGTTTTGATTTGGAAAAACTCCGAGAAAAAAAAGCAAAAACATGAATTTCGCGGTTTTGGCGACTTGGGAGCTTTGGGCGGAATTGAAAACTATATTCACACTGCCGTTACAGCTAACACTGCAGTAGATAGAGTTGAATTTCTAAAGGATGAAAATGAGAAACTTGCACAAAAAGTTTCTGCACAAGAAAAAACTATTGAAGCTCTCAAACAAGACAAGGAAAAAACTATAGAGACTCTTAAGCAGGAGAATTGGCTGTATTTCAAGGAAATTGAAAACATAAAAAGTAGTCTTATTTCTGCCGAAAAAGAAAAAGATAACGAAATCCAAAGAATAAAAAATCAAAATTCAAGTCTTCAGAATTATTTACCTGCAATCGGCACAATAGCAGCGCGAATAATGGGATTGAACGGAGAGCAAATGCGAGGCTTGCTCGGCATTCCTGATGATGATACGGAGCAAATCGCCTCTGCCCCATCCAATAACGAAAATGCACCAAAATTCTCTTTCAAGAAAGATGAAGCACCGTCAGTTATTTCCAATGATGAAATTATTACTAAAATTTTATCATTAGCAGAACAAAAAACTGCTGAAATAATGATTACAGAAATTACCGATATGTTATCAAATCTTCTAAAAGCAAATGAATCGAAATATATCAAACAACTATACAAGATTTTCGCATTCAGCACTTCAAACGATGATAATTTGAATTTAGTAGCCGATTTAATATTCAAAAAATGACCAGCGGAATAATCGAAATAAAAATTTCAGTTCAAAACGAACAGTCTGCACAGTATTACGGAGAAGTTTTGCAAAGTTTTGCAAACAACGTAAACGAACTGAAAATCAAAGAAATGCACGATTTGATTAAGAAAAAACCAAACGCATTTCAAATGCTCGCAAGCAAATTATCAACCCTTAAAAATTGGTTGTAATGAAAAAACAAGCTCTCGGAAATCCAGCACTGATAGCCGCAGCCACGCAAATAGCACTCAGCAAAGCTGCAAGCCAAAAGCAAAGCGGCGGAGCATCGGAATACGATGTTCAGTTGGCTATTATGCGCTCCGAACGTAGCCGCAAAGCTTGGAAAGTTGTCGGGTTTACTGCCGGAGGAATTGCTTTGTTAGCGGTCGGGAAAAAACTTTGGGATAACTATCTTAAAAACAAAAGTGAATCAGACCAAAGCGCAGAGGCGCAAATTGCAAAGGGATTTATCAATGCGTTTAACCCTTCCGGATTTAATATTTTTCGGAATTTCGACACGACTAAAGAGAAAGCTGTACGTGATAATCTGTACCGTATGATTAATGAAAAATTGAAATATGAAGATGTTGCAAAAGAATATAAGAATATTACAGGCGAAGACTTAGATGCAGATTTGCGTTCAGAATTAGACGATAAGGAATACGCTATTGCTCAAAAAATTATAGCAAGTAACCCCGATGATGTTACACCTGACGACATGAACGAAAAGCATTTGTTTTTCACAGTTAAAGAAAAGGCAGATGTTTTTAGAAACCCTGATTATCTTTTGTCATACAAAACAATTCCAAACGGCAACTTTGCGGTATGGGGTGTTTTGACGAACATAGAACGGGTAGGGCAGAGCTTCTTTTCGCCGCTTTTATACTCGACGTATTTGCAATTCAAATCTAATTCAGACAGTAAGATGTATTGGATAGAAAAATCAAAAGTTCAACGATTGTCGCAAAAAGCATATAACGAGATGAACGCCAAAAACAAAGGCGTAGTTGTTATTGTAAAATAATTATACGATATGATTCGACTATACAAAATACCAACAGGCGAAGCGGTTATATTTGAACATCATCTGTTCGACACAGAACGAGTAAGCTACGATATTGACGGAAATATCATCATTGACAGAAACGACGGAACGGTATATGACAAAACAAAAATTGAAGATACCAACGTGCCGAAATGCGATTGCTACAGCACACCAAGCAATCCGACCACCGGCGTAACCCTACAAATTGACGACACCGTTTATGCACTTTGCGGAACGAAAACAGTTATTAACGATAACGAAATACTCACAATACCAACACAATACGAATACAGATGTTCTTCGCTTACAAATAAAGGAATAATAAACAATAACGGAATAATAATTTTAAATTGAAAATATCATGGCACAATTAAATCAACCGAAAACGAATAGGTTGGATTTTTCAACTCCGAATACAAATGAAATGGGATTCGGATTTGATGAAGACGGAATACCTGTAAAAATTGACGAAGAAGGGAATGTTTCTGACTTTATTCAAACTGACTTAAGACCGACTATTCTGTTCGGAGGCTTTAACTGGGAAATAAACATTCCCTCGGCTGACTTTGTAATTCAAGTTGTTTCATCATCTATGAATGGCGATGTTGTTTTAATCGGAAACAACGAGCCTGTCGAAATTACTAATGTTGTAAAAAATCTACTCGAAAAAACTATCACTGTTACATTGACAGAGACGGCAATGAGAACTTCCTGGCGTTATATCGCTCTTAGATATGTTGTTAATAACAAAGATAGCGAGCCGTTATTCATCCATAACAGTCAGCCAAGACCATGATGCCCAGACAAGTAAATATACGCAAAACCGCTATATCCGCCATAGGTAAACCTTTGTCGGGTATGGTTGCTGTTTGGTATGACGAAAACGGAATTGCGCATGTAATTGACGAAAATAAGCAAGAGATTGACCAATCAAGCGCATTGCCTATCGTAACAAATGCAACACTCAAAGCTGATTATGAGATATTCAAATTATATCAAAATACCGACACTAAGAAAGTTGTATATTTTGATGGTCTGAATATCAATGAATTATTGCGAACGGTGCAATACGAAGAATTATTGACCGTAGATTTTGAAGATGGACTGATGCCGGCGTTCTTCAATATTGTGAACGATACAAATAATGATTGGCTTGTCATGCCTGTTGCAAACATCGGATTATCCGGCAATACCTCCAATTATTGTATCGGAGTGTCGAACAACGGCGGCGCATCGGGGGCTTACTCGCAGAATGATGTATGTCATATTTGGTTTGATTTGGCTGTGCCGACAGGTATATCCGCGTGGCGCATGTCTGCGCTGTGGTGTGGTATTGCCGAGAGTGTGTATGATTACATTTACATTACCAAAGTCCCGAACACTTACATCCCGACAGCCGGCGTAAACGTTCCTACGACAGCCGCATATACACGGGTAGGTAACGAACGGTATAACGAGCAGACTATTTGGACGCGTTCGGAAATCAATTTCGGCAACGAAGATGCCGGTAATACAGTGCGATTTGTTATTTCTTTTCGTTCCGATGGTTCAGTTCAAAACGCACCTGCAGGAGCGTTTGACGATTTTAAAATAGAAGTATTACGATGATGATAGTTCAATATATACCGACCTCAGAATTTGCGGTAATTCAAGACAATGAATTTAATCCGCAATTGCATGTCAATAGAAATAATATTTGGCATTGGGGCAATACAGCTTTGAGTTTGGGTGTCGAAAAATCACAAATCAAAGATAGATTAATAGAATTATCAGATGCTCAAGGTTTTGCTAATTTGCGAATTGAAGAGCAGATAATTGTCGCAAATTGGTTCGCAACCGAGCAAAGTAATATTGACGCAATATTAACCGAAAGTCAGCAGATTGAAATAATCATGTCGGCGTATCAAGCCACACGGAACGAAGGCACTCACGAGTCGAACGGGCAGAACTATTTCAACGGTTTCCGCTCAAAAATGGTCTATGATTTTCGGCACGGCACACGCACGGATATTGAAATTTTCAATATTGAACAAAAATTGCAAGAAGTTACAAATAAGCTCATTACAGGTGATTGGATGAGTGCTAAAGCACTGCTATCTCAAATTACACCGGATACGAATGTAACTATAGAAATGATTGATAGTTTACTTGCTGATTTCACAAATTACATTAATACAAGCTGCTGATTATGAATGAGTTGTATGAAATAATAATTGACTACGCTAAGGAATACCCAATACTTATTCCTTTCGTTTTATTCGTGTTTTGGTACGTGAAAAATCAAAACTTTCGCAAATTGTTCAATAAAAGCATTACAAAATTATTACGTTTGTCGTTTGGGAATCAAATACTTGCACATGATTTGTTTTTTCAACGAAAACTGTTTTTGCTACAAATCAAACGTGTTAATTTCGATTCGGCAATCAAGACTGATATTTTCCGTGCATTGCTCGAAATCAAAGTTAATGCCGTGCTTGACGTGGCTTATGCTGAATTGAAACAAAAGTATAGGCGCATGAAATCGGCACATCAGGCGGAAGTTGCCGCAGAATTGCTCTCAATTTTAGATACGATAACCGAACGTTTTGAAACACTGTTGCGTGCGCGTTACAAATCCATGTACGGCGACTATTCGGGCGGCAAACTCTACGATTATGTGTACACAAAAATATTCAAACCACACGATGAAATTGCGTTTGAATTGATTGAAAAACGCATAAACCGATTGCAATTTTCATCATCAAAGAATTTCGATGATGTAATTCGCACATTTCTCACAAAACTGCAAGATGCAACGGATGATTCCGTAATCGACTGTGAGGCAGAGTTCAAAACCGCCAACGGACACATTGACGAAATCGTAAAAGGAATGTAATTATGCTTTTAGAAGATAAGATACCGAAAAATAAAGAAGCTTTCAAAAAACAAGTTGAGACAGCATCAAAGGCATTAGGCGTTAATCCTGATTGGCTGATGCTTGTCATGTATCACGAGAGCAAGTTAGATTCAACAATCGAAAACAGCATCGGCGCGGTCGGGCTAATTCAATTTATGCCATCGACAATGAAAGGCTTGGGCGTAACAGCAGATTATCTCAAACGAATATCGAACACCGAACAGATGCGCTATGTTTACAATTATTACAAAAGCGCAGCCGGCAAGCTGAAAACGCCGTTGAGTTTGTTTCTTTACACATTTTATCCCTATGCGTTGAGAGAAATTAACAACGACAATTATGTTTTTGGGTCGGAACAATCGCAGGCAAGGGCGAAAGTCGTAAGGGACAATAACAAAGGTTTTGACTTGTCGAACAAAGGTGTAATAACAATGCGTGATTACAAAAATTATCATTACAAGTTGTTCAAAAAATACGGTCTTAGCGGTGATTATGAACCAATTCCTGATAATACACCTGACAATACACCCAAAACAGCGGGCGGTGGTTGGTTGATAGGAATTTTTGCGCTGCTTGGTATCGGCGGCGGAATTTTAACAGCAAAAAAATTGACAAAATGAATAAATGGATTTTAGCATTAGGCGCAGCAGCAGGTTTAATATTTGTTGTAAGCAAAAGAAAACCAACCGATAACACAAATGACGGAGGCTGCAAAACAGAAGACAAAGAGTGTCGAACAAACGACATTGTTACTGTCAGCAACAACTCAACCGGTTTTGTGTATTCTCGAAAATTCAATAACACTTACAATCTTACAGTTTCTACGGACAAATATGTAGGAAAAATTACTGTAAAATTCATTGTAAACGGAGCCACCATAAACGGCAGCTTAATTGAAGGTCCGGCAACGGTTGTCGAAACTGTCGGGATTGTCGTAAACGGCAAAATTCGCGGCGTAAAACTATCACGTCCGAACGGACAACGCGCATTCATCGTTTACGAACGCACTGCGGCAACATCACAGCCTGGTACCGCCGAAATGATTTTGGACACTGTAGTTTTTTAAGTTATGACAGCAACAGAATTACGCATATTACGCATAGAGGCAGAGGCAGAAGTTCGTTTGTTACGGTTGAAAAAGCAGCCCGAAACAACGGCACAAAAGCCAAAAGTTAAGCCGTCCGGCTCGACAAAAGCCGTCATTTCTGATATGGATGTGCAAAACATCTTTACAGATGAAAAACGTTTCCAAAACCGTTTTAATGCGTTTTCAGAGGATTCCAAAAACCGCATTATCCGTGCCGTTGAAAACGGAACATTCGATTGGGCGAAATTCGACCCGATTATTGTTTGGCGCGATTCCGGAAAACAAAAATTCTTTGTATTAAGCGGACACAGCCGACTTGCCGCGTTCAAAGAGCTTGCAAAAACAATGCTCGAATTTGCAGAAATTCCGGTAAAAATATTCAAAGGTACCGAGGAGCAAGCTGTTGAAACTGCTTTAATGTCAAATACTTTGGCAACAAAAGAAACGGACGTTGAGCGTGCCGTGTATTGGGCGAATCGTCGTAAACGTTGCGAAATTAAAAAAGGACTTGGCGCGATGAACGACTGCGAAAAAAAAATTGAGCAGGAAGTCAAAGATGCCGAAGGGAAAAATGCAAATTATATTCTGAATTTAAGCTACTTAAACCCGACAGGTTTTGTCATTGACAGCTTAAACCGTTTGGGTGTCGAGCGCGACAACGAAAGCACGAACACACTCCGAACCATCGCAAATTGGATTGGCGAAGCACGGCGTTTTAACAAGGATATTTCCGACATTCAGGAAACTGAAATCGCGCAATTTCTTCTAAACGGCGGTTACGGCAATAAAGCCGGACAGTTTAAAAACAAGGCAACATTCAATGAACGTTTAAAATATTCGTTCGACAAATGGAAAGCCGCCGGTTCCGACCCGATGCGACAGCTCAACCTTGCCAACACGCTCTCGAAATCAAGTTTTGAGCAAGAGTTTGATGCGCGGTTAGAATCTGCAAAGCAGGAACTTGCCCAAGCCACCGCCGAACACGAAGAAAAATACAACAAATATTTGAATGCGCTTATTGACGGCAAAATTACCCAAGAACGCATGGACGAACTCATGAAACCGCTTGTCTTTGCCGTGAAACGTGCATCGGACGAAGTGAACCGAATCCGCGAGCAAAAGGGCGAAGTGATGCAAGCGACGAGAAGTCAAACGAGTTTGTTCGGTATATCAGAAAAACACTTGCATTTTTGCGAATTTCTCGGTTGGGAAACGCTTGTATTTTCATCTCGCGGAATCGGAAGTAAATCGTTTAACCTTGTAAATTTCAAAAGTTTAGACAACGAAAGAACAATAATAGAAGACTCTAAAATTAAAGGTATTGAAAACAAAACGGTAAACTTACCTATCAATGTTGTGACGCAAAACACATTGAAATTCATTGATGAATCAGATTCGTTTTTAAGCCTTTTACAGTCAAGAACAGCAGAAGAAAAACGTGTAAAAGAGGCGATTACAAATATACTTGTGAAAATGCAAGAGAAACGCCAACAGTCTTTGTTTGGTTTTGCAAAATATGAATTGTTTTGGGATATTGACACAAGAGAATCTCACTACACTTCGTATGACTTATACCTGAAATTGGGAGATGATAAATTTCTGATTGCAGAAATACATCTTTATCATGAAGAAGATACTTATGCAGTTTTCTCAATTTTGAAAGAATTAGATAAAATCGAAGGCAAGGCATATCGCGTGGATTGGGTTTACAACAATCCAAGACGTGTTTATATTGGTGTTAATCAAAATTATTGGAAACAAAAAGTTGAAGATATAATTGAATCGGGACATTTGCTTGACAAAATACAAGACGGATGGCAGAAAGATAAGATTTCAAAAATAATAAATTCAAAAAAAAAACAATCTACACCTGCAAAAAAAGCAACCGTCACGCAAAAATCGGAAATAAAAGAATCAATAAAAATAAAGCCAGAGGTTAAAGAAGTTAAAAAAACTTCGGAAATTAAGCCTATTACATACAATGGCAGAATTTTAACAGAAGAGGAACTTAAACATTGGGATTACGACCTTAATTTATGGAAAAAAGGAACGCCCGATAGTATCAAAAAATACTTTCCCGAACTTGATTTGACAAAAAAAACAGCGGTACAACAAAGTTTATTCGGCTTGCTTCACGGCTTAGAGTTTGACAATTCCGAACAAGGCGAATTATTGGGCGAAATAACAAACAAATCAGATGTTTACGATTATCTGACAAACCTTGTTATTGAAATGATTGAGCAAAAACCGTTGTTTTGGCGCAAAACGTGGAAAACAAAAAAAGTCGGCGATGCTTACAATTTTATTTCAAAAAAACAATATTCGGGCGTAAATGATTTTATGCTCAACTACATTGCGCCGCTTATTTATGAAAATGCCGGATATACCGAATTTTCAGATGTTTACATGACTTTTAAACAAGTCAAGGAAAAGAAAGGCACAATTCGCAAAGGCGCAAAGTCAATGCCGGTGTATTACTATAATTTTCTGTATTTACGGGAAGTAAACGGCAAAGAAATTAAGATAACGGAGGACGACTATAAATTTCTGAAAAATCAAGACAGAAGCCGTCAGGACTTGCGCGTAATTCCGTATTTGAAATATTACAGCGTATTTAATGCCGTTGATATTGAGGGTATTGATTTTCCGGAAGAAAAAAAGATTGAAAAAACAGAACGCGAACAAATTGAATCGTGCGAATTTATTTTAAACTCATTTGGCGACAAACCGCAAATTAAACTAAGCACTCAAGACCGCGCATTTTACAGTCCGTCAGGCGATTATATTTCTGTGCCGAAAATTGATTTTTTCGACACAGAGCAAGAATATTACGCGGCACTGTTTCACGAACTTGCACACAGCACAGGGCACAGCTCGCGCTTGTCTCGCAACTTGAGCGGAACATTCGGAACGAAAGAATATGCTTTTGAGGAATTGGTCGCCGAATTTACGGCGTTGTTCCTCTGCGCCGATGCCGGTATTGCTCACTTTACACTCGAAAATTCAGCCGCTTACATCAAAGGTTGGAACTCCAAAGTTGCCGAACTTTTGAAAGCAGATAGTAAAGCAATTTTCCGCGCCGCAGCCGCAGCTCAAAAGGCAAAAGACTACATCTTAGTCGGTAAATCAATGGAAGATTTCACGCCGAAACCGGTTACGATAAATAAGCCTACAGATGCCGCACTGCAAAAACGCATCCGCATTGCCGAAGTGGAAGCAGAGGCACGGTTGAGAATGTTGAAATTAAATCTAAGTTAAAAAATGAATGAGCAAGAACTTCGCATATACAAACAAATAAAAACGAAACACCCAAATTCAATTTTGGTGCTTCGTGTTGGTTCCATGTATTATTCGCACGGAGAAGATGCTCTGCGATTAAAAAAAATTATAGGCAAAGATTCTTTTGAGAAATCAGACTTGGGTAAAAGTATAAAAAAAATACAAAACTCAAACCAAAGCATCTCCGTTGCCGATGAAATACCATTAATAAAACGCATCCGCATTGCCGAAGTGGAAGCAGAGGCACGGTTGAGAATGTTGAAATTGAATGAAAATTTGTCCGGAGCGGAATCCATGTCGTTTAACAAAGATATTTTGAAATACAAGGCGGGTTTGTTGCCGAAAAATTATGTTTTTAATGTAGGCAAGCCGAATACACTTTTAACTAAAAACGGCATACCGGACAAAGAAATAAGTTTGACACATACCGTTTTAGAAAAGGGTTTAATCAAGCATGATTTATTGATTGATGATTTTATCAATTTTCCTGAAAAAATAAACAATCCGGATGCTATTTTTAATTCAAAAAAGTTTCCAACTTCAAAAATTGTCGTAACAAAAATGCTTGATGTAAAAAAACGCGCTGTAATGGTTGTAGTCCGGACAGATAAAAACAATTTAATAAACGATATAGCAAGCGTTTACGGCAGAGTTGTGAGACAGTTTCAAAATTGGGAAAAGCAAGGATTGTTGCTATATAAAGAAAAAAACTTCAAAATATAGTTCGTTCCGCTTCTATCAGTTTCGTATCAAGAGCGTATCCCTATAAATTGAAGTTTACACTGCAAAGATAAAACAAAATTTTTAAAAAGTCAATATTAAATTTTACAATTATGATAACAGTTAAAAACCTGAAATCGGAATATCCGAAATTAGACCAAAAGAAATTGCCGGCACCGCTCAAAGCCGACCAATTTGAATTTATCCGTGATAACATGGATTTATACGGCGATGCTCCGAAAATTACCGCGCTGATAGATGCGTTTGTTGCCGAGCTTAACAAATACGCCGAAAAAAAAAGCGAACCCAAAAAGACAGAAACCGTTGCAAAACCGACAGAACCGGCAGCAAAACCCAAAACGAAAACCGAGCGTGAAAAACGCGCAAAGAAAACGACAAAGCCCAAAGCCGCGCCCAAAACAAATATCGACAAACCAAAGAAACCCGAAAAAACAAAGGTTTCGCAAAATGAAATGTGGTTTATCGTGATTCGCAAATTTGTGAACTATGTCGGAAATCCTGTGCGGTTGAGCACGTTGTATAACTTCGTGAAACATTTCCAACGCGATTTTCAAGAGAATCCGAATCGCACCAAAACAACTTACATCAAGCAAATTCGATATATTCAAGATGTTACTATCAAGGCTGTAAACAAGAATTTGAAAGCCGAAACGGTAACAATCGAAATTCCGGAATACAAGCTCAAACAGTTGCAAGAGATTGTCGAAACACACAAACTTGATTACACAATTAATAAGCGAGCTTTGGCACACAAACCTCTTTCCGGAACAAGCAAAGCGTTCAAAAACATGGATGATGCTCTGCTTAAAAAAAAAAGCAAAATCGAAGAACTGAAAGCAAGTAACGGCATTGTCAGTTCAAATGACTTGGTAAAGATGAGTTTCGATACGCTCAATTTCACAGGAGATTGGCGTAAGCTCATCGGTAAGCCCACGGTTCCGTTTCACGTCATGTTTTACGGGCGCGGCGGTTCGGGCAAATCTACAATAGTGATGCAATTCGCGCATTACCTTGCCGATTCATTCGGGAAAAAAGTGTTGTTCGTTGCCAAGGAGGAAGGACAAAGCGGAACCACGAAAGCGAAACTTTTGAGACTGAAAGCAAACCACGCGAACATTGACACTGCTGAAATTATACCGTCAGACGCGCTGCTGAAACATTATGACGTTGTAGTTCTCGACAGTGTGAACGAACTCGGATTGTCGCCCGATGATATTCGCCGTTTTCAGAAAAAACATCCGAAAATATCTACCATACAGATATTTAAGGTTACCAAAGAAGGCAAATTCATGGGTGCAAACGATTTTCAGCACATGGTTCAAGCTGAGTTCGTAATCGAGAACGGCGAGGTTCATGCCGAAAAAAACCGCTTTGGCGGAACGGAAACGATTAAAATTAAGTTTGAGAAATAGAATTTATCTTTTCAAATTTCAAATAAAAAAGCCTGCAAAAATTCGCAGGCTTTTTTATTTTTTTTCGTAAATTTGCAGAAATCACAACCATACAGCAATAAAAGCGTTACAAACCCCGCTAAACGAATCGCAATTACATCTTTTACAGATGTTTAGCTACATGAAAACAAAAAAAGAACTCAACGAACTTAAAAAAGTTTTAGCCGATTATTACCGAGAAAAATTAGATGCTCAAATGGATGAGCTTTTTGAATCGGGTAAACTTACCATGAAAGAACTCGAACGCAGAGCCAAAATACACACCCGAACACCCTACGCAAAAAAATAGCAAATGAGAAAAATTGTATAGGATACCAATGCGTTACTAATTGCTTTGCCGAAAAAATCAAGACACCGTAAAGTGTTCGATGCTATTATAAACGGCAAAATAGAGCTTTGTGTAACAACCGATATATTGAATGAATATCACGAAATAATTGGGCAAAAAACAACACCGCAAATTGCTGATACTCTGACAACTTACTTGCTCAATTTACCTAACCTTTTGAAAGTTGAAGTTTATTACCGTTGGGATTTGATAAAAGAAGATTACGATGATAATAAATTTGTAGATTGTGCAATTTCTGCCGGTGCCGAGTGCATTGTATCCGAAGATAAACATTTTAAAGTATTGCAAAACATTGATTTTCCGAAAGTTATAGTTTTAAAATTACTCGAATTTACGAAAACACTAAAATAATTTTGTTTATTAAAATAACTTGTTTATATTTGCCCTGTCTATTTCAATTATTCTTAAGGGCGAAGCGATATTTGCCCGAACTATACAGCGTTGCGGGCATTTTTTATGCTTTGTAATTAAGGTATTTAGGTGTTTGCCCCGTGGGTGCATTGTAATGGTGCATCCGTCCCTTGAGAACAGAGATAGACAGCGGGTAGCAGACACCTTTTTTAATTTAATGTCTTAAATTATTCTTTATATCAAATTCAAATCAAATTTCCGCGGAACTTGCACGTCTGCGTAAAGAAAACCGAGCACTCAGCGCATCGGAACGGCAAATTAATTTAAATGTTCAAGTATCGTCGCCCGGCGATGATTTATTTCGGTTGTTAATGTCGGAGTTCGACCAACTCCGAGCCGAGTTACGAGGGTTAAAATTAGCCGTGCAACCACAGCTTAATATAACTCAGACGGCAGGCAACAGCAAAAATCGTCAAGATATTACAGTAACTCTAAAATCGTAACAACATGTCAAATTCAAATCAAAATACTTCAACGAGCTTTACCCTAAGCCAAGGTATGCTCAACCTGATTGAGTTTCTGCAAGCCGAACGACCCCAAGATGTCGCCAAAAAATCAGACAACGTATTCGACATCGCCTTGTTCAGCTCCGATTCTGACATCGGTTACGAAGATAAAGCGGACTTGTACACTACAAAAAAACTTATTCGGTTACTTCAAGAAGTTTAAAATTAAAAAAGCCTGCATAAATTTGCAGGCTTTTTTAATTTCTGAGTTGCGTTCAACAGTGTTGAATTTCAGTTGAATTTGAGTTGAAATATAATTGTTTGTTATTCAATTTAATACAAGCATATTCAACAATTCAACACAAAAAACACAGTCGGCTTATATTCCCACGTTACTCTTCGGGACTTTTTTTTGTTTCTTTTAAGGCTTAATAAAATCAGCAATTTTTCACGTTGCGTTCAACTGTGTTGAACTTCAGTTGAATTTGAGTTGAAATGTAATTGTTTGTTATTCAATTTAATACAAGCATATTCAACAATTCAACACAAAAAACACAGTCGGCTTATATTCCCACGGTACACCATTAGAACTTGCTTGATATGGTTTTGATTTGCATACTGCCTTCGGGGTTGGCGTATTTAGCATAAGCATTCGTTTGTTCCAGCGAGCTGTGTCCAGCTTGGTTTCGGATGTCAAGCGGATTAATGCCGTCTTGTAATTTCTGAACGATACCGCTGTCTTTCAGGCTGTAAAACTGATATTCGGCAGGCATATTCAATTCTTTACGAAGTTTGTCCCAACGTTTGCCGACATATCGTGCATCTTTTAATATCTTGCCCGGTTTAAAATCGGTTGAAAAAACAAAATTTCGTTTGTCAATTTCGGGAATGTTTAATTTTTCAAGGTGTTCCATAAGGTCATCTGAAATTGTAACTATACGGTCATCCTTGTCTTTGGTAATTTTAGCAGGTAAGAAAATAATACGTTTTTCAATATCAAAATATTCCGGTTTCAACAAACAAATTTCCTTCGGACGTATCAAGCCGTGAAAACAGAGCATTACCATTGCAAGGTATTCGTGTTCGCGAGACTTTATAAGATGTTCTCGGATTGCTCGGCGCGTGTCAGGGTCGATGATAGTTCTGGTCTTGGTCGCCTCCATTTTCTTTTTTACGGTCGCAAACGGATTTGTTTTGCAATACAAATTCTCAACAAACCAATTCCAAAAAGCGGTGCAAAAGGCTCGATAATTATTGAACGTCCGACCGGACAAATTCCGAACATTATACAAGTAGTCCATGTATCGCTTGACCGCATAAGCATCAAATGAAATAATAAGCATGTCAGGAGTTTTTTCAACATTGCTTACAAAATCTTTCAAACTCTCGACATGACTTGCATACGTCCTGATGGAATCTTTGCTCGAAAATTCTTTTGTTTTAGCACGCAAATAAATATCAAGAGCTTCAATCAGTTTCGTATATCCGCGCGGAGCTTCTTGTTCTATAAATGGATTCCAACCTGATTCTAATTTTTTATTCAGTTCTAAAACTAATTTCCGTCCATAGCGTTTTCTTTCCGTCAAATTTTCAATACGGTTTACTTTAATTGTTTTCCGATGAAGTTTTCCTGTTTGTGGATTTTTGACGTGATACGCAATATACCAACGACTTTTATTCATTTTTAGTTCTGCGGGCAGGTAGTCAATAAAAAGCATATTTTTTTCTCCTATATTTTTTTCTGTTTTCTCAGAACAAACATAAGAGTTTGATTATTAACGCTTTATTTGAAATTGTGCTTTTTGTGCCGTTTTTGTGCCGTTTTTTTGCTAAAAACGCTGTAAGTTCTTTTTTATCAGAACGTTACAGCGTTTTGGCGGAGAAAGGGGGACTTTCTGGAGACGCTGCAATTTACTGTAAAATACTAATAATCAAATGGTTCTGCTTGTTCTATTCTTGATTTTTTTTGTGGTTTTTGTGCCGTTTTTGTGCCGATTTATTTTTGTATCTTATTGTTAATAAGGTATTTATACTTTTACTGCAAATAAGATATAAAGTTAAGAACGAAAAAAAACACAAAAATTAAAGGTTTTCCTTTATTCGATGTATATTTTGAAATTTTGAAATAATTTTTTTTACAAAAAAGCTGTTGAATTGTTGAACGGTGTATTTTGTAATGTATAACTTATTTATTTTTAATATATTAAATATAATAATAGTAATCAACAATCATTCAACAACGATTCAACTCAACAAGATTTGTTTAAGATTTACGAGCTAAAAAAAGAAAAACAAATCTATTTTTCTTTTTCTCATGGCTTCAACTATTATATTTATTTGTGTTTAAGATTTTTTGAGCGTGGTATTTGCTCATTTTACTTTTTTTTCAAAGTCTTATTTTTCTTTTTTTATGTGTTGAATTAATTCTTTTTGGCATTTAATAAGCTGCTCATTGAGTTCGTTTACCTTTTGTTGTAACTCGGAGCATTGATTTTGCAGTGCAATATTTTGGTTATTCCCGTTCCCGTTGGCAGTTTGAACAATGTTTCCGCCGGTTACGCTTTCCCCAAAAAAATAACTCACAGGAACATTCATGTATCTTGCAATTGTTTCCAACTCTCCCGCTTTTAGAGTTTCATTTCTAATTGCGGAGTGTAAACCTTGCTCTGTCTTCTCTAAAATCTCAGATAATTTTCGTATGCTGATATTTTTACTTTCGGCTATATCTTTTATTCTTTGTAGATTCATTTGATTATCAATGATTTAAAAAAAATCTTCAAAAAACATGAAAATTTATGTTGAAAATATTTTTTCGTGTCGAAAATATATTTTAATATTGCATATCAAAGTTACAGACTTTTTGTAACAAAATGAAATAATTTT
>DYSM01000114.1 GCA_020718265.1 Draconibacterium orientale
ATAGATTGTTTAGCTAAAATAAAACAGGCTTTTTAGACCGGACTCAATAATGTTTTCTGACATTTCGTTCAAATTTTATTTAGAATAATTCTAAATAAAAAAACGATGTAAGTTTTGAATTTACATCGTTCTGATTCACATTAAATTAACTCTATGAAATAAACTGTTTTTTTAAGTTGTAAACATGATTTTTTACATGTTGGGCCCATTCGATATGAGATTTAGTGTCGTTGAAACTTTCGGGCGAAATAGGTTTGCCGATGTAAACCGGAATAATTTTATTTCTTTTTTTGAAAAATTCAGCCGGAATCATAAATACCTCTATATTAAGTTTTAAACCGATAAATTTTCTAAAACCTGCTATAAAATAGAAGAATCTCGAATTGACGGCATCCACATATATCGGTATCACTTCACGTTGGTGCGCAATGGCGTGGCGGACAAAACTTCTGTGCCAATCGGAGTCCATTATCACTCCTTTATTCTTACGAGAAACTGTTCCCGCAGGAAATGTAAGTATTTGTGTATCAGTTGAAGACATTGCCTCCTCAATCGCTCGTTTAGATTTTTCGGACGTTTTGCCGAATACGCTCACGGGCAAAAATAAGCCTCTGAAATTATCGACATACGAAAGAACTTCGTTTGCAAGAACCTTGATTTTCTCGAAACGCTTGTGCAGCGTAACCACAAGCGAACCGTAATCGGCAGCACCAAGCGGATGATTGCTCACAAAAATATAGCGTCCGTTTTGCGGAATATTGTCCAAACCATGCACCTCAAATGTTGTTTTATTGTCCGACATGCAGGCTTCTACAAACTCAACTCCAAACTTAGTCCGATTATTGATAATCAGTTTATTAAGCGACTTTTGACGAACAACACGCTTTATAATGTTGATGACAAATTGCGGTAAATTGCGGACTAATTTGTTATCTTGTTTTCGGATAACGGAGTCTAAATCAATCAGACGTGCTTCGCTTGAGACTTCTTGATTATCAATATCTTGAACTGTATTTTCTGAATCGTTCATAAAAATGTGTGAGATTTACACTAAACAATGGAGTGAACTTCCAAATAGCAGAAAAATTCAGTACAAAAATACAATTATTTTTGATAAACTGATGTTTTTTGGTGTGGAAATGAATTTTATTATTGATAAAAGATTTGATCTTCGATTTACAAATATTTCGTCAATAAATTTGGTGCTATACAGTATTTTTTTTATATTTTTGAACTTTGTTTTAAAATGTTGAGAATATGAAAATTGTGATTATAGGTTACGGAAAAATGGGCAAAGAAATTGAAAAAATTGCACGAAGTCGCGGGCATGAAATTGTGCTGATTGTGGACGAGCTAAACTCCGATTCTGTTTCAGCTTCAGACTTATCAAAAGCCGATGTTGCCATAGAATTTACGAATCCGGAAGTTGCTTATTCGAATATTTTAAAATGTTTTCAGGCAGAATTGCCGGTCGTCAGCGGAACAACGGGCTGGACACAGCGCATTCACGAGCTAAAACACATTTGTGAAACCGAAGGAAAAACGCTGTTTTACGCACCAAATTTCAGCATTGGCGTGAACTTATTTTTTAAACTGAATACAATTTTGGCTAAGCTGATGAAACCGCATCCTGAATTTTCTGTTCAAATTACAGAAACACACCACACACAAAAAAAAGATGCACCCAGCGGAACAGCCATAAAACTTGCCGACGACATTATCGCAGTGTCAGACACACTTGACAAATGGCAATTAAACACGTCGAAAAATGAGAGCGAACTTCAAATAAATGCCGTTCGTGAAGGTGAGGTCTTTGGAATACATACAATTGATTATGAGACAGATACTGATTTAATTCAAATATCCCATAAACTCAAAAGTCGAGAAAGTCTGGCTGTGGGTGCAGTAATTGCGGCAGAATTTGCTCAAAATAAATACGGATTTTTAACAATGGACGATTTACTAAAATTCTAAAACGATGTTGAAATTACTAACCATTTTAATCAGTTTAAGTATATGGTTTCAACTTTCTTATTCTCAGGAAGTTATAGACATAAAAATTCATGCGGATACAATCGTAACGGCAAAATTTAAGCCCGAAAAACTCATGGACAATAAACGCATTTTTTTGAAAATGGCGTATGCAAAACATGAAATTTTAAATCCGAAAGAAGCTGAAAAAATTAAAGGCAGATATATTGAGAAAATTCAACTTGTTTATACCGATTACCCGAAAGGTGACGACATGTCCGTCCTTAATAAAAAACGAATTTTGTCGCTGTATATGCTTGTGCCGGAGCTTTTTGACTCCACAGAAGTCAAATGGGAAATTATAAAACAAACCGGCGCAACACGCGCCAATGTGCACGGCTACTTTCACGGATTTTCCATAACTTACAGAAATAAAGCACGTTGGGAATTTGCTTCGGACAAAAAAATATATTTTGAAAATGTTCTTGCCGGAAAAGAAATTTTAGCAGATTCAACCATTCTGAAAGTTCTTGAACGTAACAAAGACTGGGATAACATGTTGATTGTGAGTGATTTTACAGGAAGCATGTCGCCCTATATCGCAGAGCTTTTGCTTTGGTATCATTTGAACATTGATAAGAAGAAAAACCAGCGTTTTGTTTTTTTTAACGACGGCAATATGACTCCCAACGAGGAAAAAATCATCGGAAAAACAGGCGGAATTTATTTTACAGAACACAATAACATTGACAGTGTGCTCATTACAGCCGTGCGCACGATTGATAACGGTGCCGGCGGCGACCCGCAGGAAAACGATGTGGAAGCCTTGCTTTTTGGTATGAAAAAGTTTCCGAAATATGAAACTGTAGTTTTGATAGCCGATAACACATCGGATATGCGTGATTTTGAGCTAATTCAGGATTTGAGCCGACCTGTAAAAGTGATTCTTTGCGGCGGAAAAGGCACAGTAAACCCGCAATATTTAAACTTGGCTTATGCAACGGGCGGCTCAATTCACACAATAGAAGAAGATATTATGAATTTGGTTGATTTGCATGAAGGTCAAACCGTTAAAATTGGTGATACAGAGTTTATTATACGAAACGGCGAATTTCAACTCAAACAATAAAATTTTCTTAATAAATCATAACAAAGTGCAATGTCCAAAAAATTAGCGTGTTAATTCGCAATATTTTATATCTTTGTTCCGAAATCTAACAAATAAAAAATGTCTGAAGAAATTAAAAATCGTTCCGTTCGGGATTTTCTTAAGAACAAATACTTTAAGTTCGGCTTTTGGGCTATCGTGTTCATTCTCTTTGTGATATGGATTGGAAGTTGGTGGTTGCTCTTCATTTTGCCAATCATTTTTGACTTCTATGTGTCGCAAAAAGTAAATTGGACATTTTGGAAGAAACGAAACGCCACGACAAAATCGAAAGTTGTGGAATGGATTGATGCTGTGGTGTTTGCAGTGATTGCTGCAACCATAATTCGTATGTTTTTCATTGAAGCGTACATGATTCCGACTTCGTCGATGGAAGGAAATTTGCTTGTGGGCGATTATTTGTTCGTAAGCAAATACAGTTTCGGACCGCGTATGCCGATAACGCCGCTTTCTGTGCCGTTTACGCATCACACCATGCCAGGAACAACTAATTTGCAACCATTTTCCGATGCCGTTCAAAGTCCTTACAAACGACTTGGCGGTTTAGCCGAAATCAAACGCAATGATATAGTGGTGTTTAACTTCCCGACAGGCGACACGGTTTGCGTGGAACAACAAAATCCGGATTATTATCAAATCATTAGAGGACAAGCACTTCAAATGAAAATAGAGGATAAAAAATCCGGAGCAAAATTAAAAACCGATGTTGAATATTATGCTTTAGCTCGAAAATTAGTGCTTGCAAACTTTACAATTGCAGTCCGTCCGGTGGATAAACGCGAGAATTATGTAAAACGTTGCATCGGGATGCCCGGAGACAGTTTAACGGTTAAACACAGATTAGTTTACATAAACGGAAAACCGGAAGAGATGGCAGAAGCGGTTCAGTATAAATACGTTGTCCATACAAATAAACTTCTGAATATCGACAACTTAAAGGAAATCGGACTCAGCGATGAAGATATTTCTCATCACGCTCCGGATATGCTTTATTCGTTAGTTATGAATAAAGAAGAATTGGAAAAAATAAAATCTTTTAAAAGCGTAACTTCGATAGAACCTTTTGAATATGAGATAGGTGAACGCTATTCTGCCGAAATTTTTCCGCATAGTGAACATTACAAATGGGGCGTAGATAATTACGGACCGCTTTGGATACCAAAAGCCGGCGCAACCGTGAAACTCGATTCAATAAACATTGCAATTTACGACAGAATTATAGAATCTTACGAAGGAAATAAAATTGAATATAAAGGCAATAAAATTTTCATAAACGGAAAAGAAACTGATTCTTACACCTTCCAAATGAATTATTACTTTATGATGGGCGACAATCGTCATGGTTCTGCCGATTCTCGTTATTGGGGTTTTGTACCGGAAAATCATATCGTGGGAACACCTTTAGTTATATGGATGTCTATCGACCAAGATCCTGAAAAAAGTATATTCGACGGGGCTTTGCGCACCGACAGATTGCTGAAAATTTTACGATAAATTGCTTTCTATAAACAGATAATCAATATTGCCGGAGTTTTAAACTTTGGCAATGTTTTTTTATCGAAAATACAATATTTTTTTTTCGGAATCGTAATCTAATTCTACTTTAAAAAAACTCTCAAATTCTTGATTTTCAATCAAATTTGGAGGACTGTCCGAAATTATCTCGCCATTTTTCAGCATCCAAATTGTATCGGCAATGCCAAGAATATCATTTATATCGTGCGTGGCTACAATGACGGTTTTGCCCCGGTCGTGCGCAAGTTTTTGCAATAATTTGTAAAGTTCGTGTTTGCCTGCCATGTCGAGAAATGCAGCGGGTTCGTCCAAAAGTAAAATCGGGCATTGCTGCGCCAAAACGCGTGCCAACGACACTTTTTGAAACTCGCCGTCGCTGAGCGTATCTACTTCATTATCTAATAGTTGAGTTATGCCGACTTCAATTGCAACAGTTTCGCAAATCTCCGACTTTTGGGATGACACAGAAAAACGTTTTTCATACGGAAATCGTCCAAATTCAATTAATTCTCTGACTTTCAGGTTTTTGACTTGAATTTTTTCCGAAGATAAGAATGCTATTTCGCGGGCAAGTTCTTTGGGTTTGAACGTTTTTATCGATAGCTCGTTTATGAAAATTTCGCCTATTTTCAGTTTGTCAATTCCGGCAAGTGTTCTTAGTAAAGAGCTTTTGCCCGAACCGTTTGCGCCGATTAATGCGATAAGTTCTGATTTTTTGCAATTAGACGAAAAGTCCGAAATTAAGTTTTCATTATTGTTGTATCCAACAGATAAGTTATTGATTTTCAATATATTTTCATTCATAATTAAAGTTTAGATTTAAAAATGATATAGACTAAAATCGGAATACCAAGCAACGCCGTTACCGCGTTTACAGGCAGCGGAATTTGCGGAATTTGAGTTAAAATATCTGCAAAAATCAAGAAATTTGCTCCAATGAGAGCCGTTGCGGGAATGAGAATTGCGTGTTTTGAACTGCGAAAGAAATTGCGTGCAAGATGCGGCATAATCATTCCGATAAATCCGACAGGTCCGGCATAGGCAGTTGAAATTCCGGCGAGTAAGGCAACTGTTGAAATAATAAGAATTTTTAATCGAAACATGTTCACACCCAATGTTTTAGCAAACGTATCGCTGACTTGAGAAATATCTAATTGACGAGTCATAAATAATGTCCCGAGCACAACAATTAAGACTGTAGGAATCAGAATTTTAAGTTCTTCCAATCCGAGCGTATTGAGATTTCCCATTGTCCAAATCACAAAGCGTTGCAAATCTGCCGATGGGCTAAAATATTGTAAAACAGTAATTAAAGCCGAAATTGCGCTCGAAATAAGCACACCCAAAATTAAAACCGTTGAAATATGATTTATTCGAGCGGTTACAAGTAAAAGTAAGATTAGTATTGCCAATGCGCCAAGTGCAGCAGGCATTGCAACGCCTCCGAATCCGAGAAAACTTATGCCGCTGAGCACAAACATAGCCACGCCGAGCGATGCCCCCGAACTTATTCCAAGAATGTAAGCATCGGCAAGCGGATTGCGAAAAAGTGTTTGCATCAGCAAGCCGGCAACAGAAAGTGCAGCTCCCACAGTAAGTGCCGTGAACATTTTAGGAATACGAAACTCTCTGATTATGAGTGAATAAGAATCAAAATCTGAGTGCGAAAAAATCTTTAAAAACGAAGACATCGGAACGATGACCGAGCCGAATAAAATATCGGATACAGCCAAAATACCAAGCAGAATTATCAAAAATGCCATACGCGAAGCAGGCTTCCGAAGTATCGCAAATTGCATGTTTTCAGTATTTTATGAATACGAAAAACGCACAGCTTTGGGCAGTGCGCTTTGATTTTCGTTCAATTTTTGTGAGAAAACTACGAGCGTTTTTCTTTGATACGCGCTTTTTTACCTTTCAAATCTCTGAGGTAATACAAACGTGCGCGACGAACTTTACCTTTTTTATTTACGGCAATTGTCTCAATATTAGGCGAATATACCGGGAAAATACGTTCTACACCTACGCCTCCCGAAACTTTACGAACTGTAAAAGTTTCACTTGCGCCTGAGCCTTTACGTTGAATTACAACGCCGCGATAATCTTGAATACGTGTTTTATCGCCTTCGATAATTTTGTAGCTGACAGTGATGGTATCGCCTGCTGAAAACTCGGGGAAGTTAATTTCTTTGATGAATGCGTTTTCGGCAACTTTAATTAAATCCATTGTTGTATGTATTATTTACGATTTCTATTCTCTGATTTTGAGCTTGCAAATTTAGAACTTTTTTTTTATTTACAATAGTTTACGCAAAAAAAAATCAATTAATTTGTAAAAATATATTCCAAAATGTTCGCGCCCATGCGTAAAGCTTTGTTTCGAGCATCGTCGGAATCGTTATGTACCTCTTTATCTTCCCAACCGTCACCTAAATCGCACTCATAAGTATATAGGCATAACAATCTGTCTTCGTGGAAGATACCAAATGCTTGCGGCGGTTTTTTATCGTGTTCGTGAATCTTGGGTAAACCGTTCGGAAAATCGAATGTTTGGTGATAGACCGGATGTGAAAACGGAATTTCAATCAATTTTTTATCCGGAAAAATTTTTTGAATTTCCCTTCTAACATACTGGTCCATACCATAATTATCGTCAATATGTAAAAATCCGCCGCCCATCATATAATCGCGCAACAGCTTGCATTCCTGCGGCGAAAAGACCACGTTTCCGTGCCCTGTCATGTGCAGGAACGGATAATTGAAAATTTCGACACTGCCGGCATCCACCGTTGCGGGCGTTTTGTCGATGGATGTGCCCAAATTTTTGTTGCAAAATTGAATCAAATTTGTCAAAGATGTCGGATTTGCATACCAATCGCCTCCGCCGTTATATTTTAACAGTGCAATTTTTAGGTTCTGTGCTGATATTTGACTGATTATTAATATCAAAAATCCCAAGAAAGCAATTTTTTTTATCATGAATTTGAAATTTTTTGTTTGAAATTTTGAACTAATTTTTTAAAAATTTTAGCATAATTCGTGTCGGGAAAATGTTCGAAAGACGAATAAACGGGCAAAAATATGTCGCATGCGCCGCTTTCCCACGTTACGTGCGCGCCGATGCTTTTGAAGCGTTCAACTAATTTTAGGTTTGAAAATAACGCCGAGCCAATCAATTCTTTAACGCCGTGCATTTCAGCTAAAACATACAGAAGTGCCAGAAATTCAGTGCCTAAGCCTTGGTTTTGGTATGCGTCAATCACCGTAATTGCAAAATCGGCTTTCGTGTCGTCTTCGGGCGTTTTTATGAATCGGCACACGCCCAAACCGGGAATTTCGGGGTGCGCAGGGCACAGGCAAACCCACGCTACATGTCGGTTTTGGTCCACTTCCGTTAGAAGAATAAGTTGTTTGTCCGTCAGTTTTTTTATGGGCGCAAAAAATCGGGTATAGCGCGAGGAATCGGAAAGCAATTTTAAACCTTCCTGAATTCCGGCTTTGTCTTCCGGGTGTATCTCCCTGAAAAACACTTCGGCTCCTTCTTTTAGCGTGTGGTAAAATGACATTTTTTAATTTGAGAATTTGAGAATTTGAGGATTAACTAATTTAAAAATTAGTAAATTCGACAATAAAATATATAGTGCTTGTAAGAAAACTCATAACTTGTTGAAGTTCTTTACGATATAGCGAAATTTCGTTCCGAATGTTTTCAGAAATTCTGTTGAAATTCAATCGAAATTCAATTGAAACTATTAAAAAACAACAG
>DYSM01000115.1:0-5215 GCA_020718265.1 Draconibacterium orientale
TTTTGTTTTTTTTAAACATTTTCTCAATTTCAGAAATTAACTGAGACTTACCGCCTGCCCATTTTACAAACGGTTTTGCTTTATTACCTGCCAAAATTTTCATTCTACAAAAATACAAAAATTTGTGTTCATTTTGTCTAATTTTAAAATATTCTTGTTCTGTTTGGGTTACATTTAGAAGATATTGTCATTTTAACATTTCTTTTGTCAAAAAATATTGCGATAAAATTACATTTAACTACCTTCACGCAAATTTTTGATACGGAAATGAAAGAACAAAAAAAAATACCTGTCGGCAAAATTCAACGCGCCTCACGCATTTTGAACACGAGCGCGAAAGTCGGCACAAATTACGTTACGCACTATACCAAGAAAATTTTCGGCACCGATGACCGCGATGAACTCGACCGTCGAAATGCCGACGATATTTACGATGCGCTGAGCGAATTGAAGGGCGGCGCACTCAAAATTGCTCAAATGATGAGCATGAATGAAGCTCTGCCACAGGCTTTTACTGAAAAATTTGCCCTTGCGCAATTCAGCGCGCCTCCGTTGTCCTTGCCTTTGGTTGTAAAAACGTTTAAAGCGGAACTCGGCAAAGCACCGAGAGAAATTTTCGCCTCGTTTTCGCAGCAAGCTGTCAATGCAGCATCTATCGGACAAGTGCATTTGGCTGAATATCAGGGTAGAAAACTTGCTGTCAAGGTGCAATATCCCGGAATTGCGGACAGTTTACAATCCGACATTAAAATGGTAAAGCCTCTGGCACTGCGCATTATGAATATTTCCAAAGCCGAACTCGACCATTACGCCGGCGAAGTGGAAAAAATGCTGATGGAAGAAACTGATTACGAAGGCGAATTGAAGCGTTCTGTGTCGATGTCGGAACGTTGTAAACATCTGGAAAACATTGTGTTCCCGACGTATTATCCCGAATTGTCGAGCAAACGCATTATCACGATGGATTGGATTGAAGGCACGCTTTTTGCCGATTTTGTGAAACTTAATTTGACTCAAGACATGCGGAACAGAGTGGGGCAGACCCTCTGGGATTTCTATGCCTATCAGACACATACGCTCAAAACCTTGCACGCAGACCCGCATCCGGGAAATTTCATTGTAACTCCGGATTTGAAACTTGGTGTTTTGGATTTTGGTGCTGTAAAAGAAATTCCCGAATCCGTTTATCATCCGTATTTCAATATCGTAACCATTGATTTTGAGAAAGATACAAATGAGCGAGACCGAATACTTACGGAATTAAACATGATAACCGATTCCGATACACCCGAAGTGCGCGAAATTTTGTACAGTTTATTTACCGATTTAGTTTCAATTGTTCGTAAACCGTTTATTAACAACACATTCGATTTCGGAGCGTATGAAATGATGGCGGAAATGACAAAAATGGGCGAAAAATACAAAGACAATAAAACGCTTCGCAAAATGAACGCCGCGCGCGGTGTGCGCGATGCAATTTACATCAATCGCAGTTATTTTGGCTTGTACGCGTTACTCGGTTCGCTAAAAGCCGTAGTAGTTACAAACAGAGGCGTCGGTTTTATGTATCACGCTTAAATGGTGTTTGTAATTTGAAGCGTAGATGTTTGATAATGAGTTAGTTAAATTTAATATATTAGTCATAAAATAGTCATTCAATTGTCATAAAATAGTCATTCAATTGTCATAAAGTAGTCATTCGATTGTCATAAAGTAGTCATTTTTTTTTGATAAATCAAATCGCAAAGAATGACAATTTTTGACAACTATTTGACAATATATGACAAAACGTTTATTTCGATATTCGACCGTAAAAATCAAAATACCAAATATTTAAACGTTTTGCTTTAATCGTTAAATTGCGAGCGTTGCTTCGGCGCAGCGTTGTCCGTCCACAGCGGCGGACACGATGCCGCCCGCGTATCCCGCACCTTCGCCGCACGGAAACAAGCCGCGAATTTGAGTATGTTGTAATGTTTCGTTGTCGCGCGGAATGCGAACCGGCGACGAAGTTCGTGTTTCCACGCCAACTACAATTGCATCGTTCGTCAAATAGCCGCGCATTCGTTTGTCTATCAACTTAAAACCTTCTCGCAGGCGAGTGCTGATTGCTTCGGGAAGCCAAAAATGTATCGGAGACGAAATTATTCCCGGATGATACGAAGTTTTCGGTAAATCGCCTGATAATCTGCCTTTTACAAAGTCATACATGCGTTGTGCGGGAGCTTTCACGCCGCCACCGCCGTTCAAAAATGCCATGCGTTCAATTTGTTCGCGGTAACGCAAGCCGGCAAGTGCGCCGTGCAATTCCGCGTCCGGAAAATCTTCAGTTTTAATTTCAACAACTATTCCGGAGTTTGCAAATTCAGAATTTCGGTTCGACGGTGACATGCCGTTTACCACAATTTCGCCGTTTGTCGTAGCCGCCGGCACAATAAATCCGCCCGGACACATGCAAAACGAATACACGCCGCGTTCGCGCACCTGAACCACTTGGCTGTATGCGGCAGCAGGCAAATGTTCGTCGCGTAACTCGCAGTGATACTGCATTTTATCTATCAATTCCTGCGGATGTTCGGCGCGCACGCCCATTGCAAAAGCCTTAGCTTCGAGGTGTATGTTTTTTTTATGTAGAAGTTCGTAAATATCTGTGGCAGAATGTCCTGTGGCAAGTATCAAAGCATCGGCAAAAATTTCGTCCCCGTTTTGGGTAATGATTCCTTTAATCGATTGATTTTCAATTAGAATGTTTGTCAATTTAGTTTCAAAATGAACTACGCCGCCGTGTTCGATAATCGTTTTTCGGATTTCAACAATGATTCGCGGAAGTTTGTCCGTTCCAATATGCGGATGCGCGTCTGTAAGTATTTCATCCTCAGCACCGTGAAAACGCAGCAAATTCATTACCTCGTCCACATTTCCGCGCTTTTTGGAGCGCGTGTAAAGTTTTCCGTCGGAAAAAGTTCCGGCTCCACCTTCGCCGAATGCGTAGTTTGATTCCGGGTTAAGTGCTTTATTTCTACTAAGTTCGGCAATATCTTTGCGGCGTTCCTGCACATTTTTTCCGCGTTCGATGAGGATTGGTTTTCGTCCGAGTTCAATCAGTTTCAGTGCGGCAAAAAGCCCGGCAGGTCCTGCGCCGACAATGATAACAGGTTTTTTATCGGCGACATTCTGAAATTTTGGCTCAAATTTGTCTTTCTCGGTCATCGGTTCGCCTATCCAAAGTTTTAGGCGAACATTCATTTTTGCCGGAATTTTCCGTGCATCAATTGATTTTTTTAAGATTTCAACGCCATGAATTTCTCTCGGATTGATAGCCAAGAAATCGGCTGCTGAATTTTTTAGGGCTTGTAAATCCGATGCAGTTTTTGCGGATACGAGAAGTTCTATTTCTTTTTGCATAATATTTTCTTGTAATTGTTTGAAAATAAAAAAGTTGAGATACCTGAAATTTGCAGATTTCTCAACTTTTTTTGATTTGTTTTAACTTAAATTAGTCCGCGTCCTGTTTTTACAATACGTCCGGAATCTTTCAAATCCAAAATAATTTTATCTAAAACACCGTTCACGAAACTTGCGCTGCGGTCGGAACCATACAAGCGTGCAATTTCAATATATTCGTTGAAGCTGACTTTTTGCGGAATATTCGTAAATTCAATAATTTCAGTGAGTGCCAAGGTCATCACAATTTTGTCTGTATAAGCGACTCTATCCACATCCCAGTTGGAAATATTGTCGGTCAGCATTCGTGTGTATTCCTTGTTATTGACTATGGTTTTGCGTAACAGTGTGTATGCAAACTCTTTATCGTCTTCACTGCGAAACATGGGCGGAATCGGTTTGTTCGGCGTTCCGGGTTTGAAAACATTGAGATTTTTTGAAATAATATCAATCATATAGTCAATATCATCGTTCCAAAAAATACTTTGGTCTTCGAGTGCAGAATATAGGTCTTCGCAATTGTAAAATAAATCTGTCAAAATAAATTTGACCATTTTTTTATCGCTGCGCAGACTGTTTTCGGTTTCTTTCATATAATCTTCATATACAAAGGATTCCGTGAGTTCGCGGTACAATTTTCTTACAAGTTCGGGATAATTTTCCCAACTCATTTTTTTGTTGTTTAGATATTTTGCGTAAGATGTGTTTTCTCTAATTGCCTGAACAAGAGTGTTGTTTACAAAACGTCGGTTCGGATTTTTGTCCTCAACGGTCGCCGTGAGGCGCGTCATCCGCATTTCCAGCCGTTTATCCGCGTAATGTACGATATCCAACACGAGTTCTAACAAAAAATAGAACAAATCGTATGTGCGCTCAATACTGTAAAGTAGTTCTTTTTCAGCTTGTTGTATTGATAAATTTTCGTGTTGCCAAAACGAGTAGAGCGTTTGAAGAACTTTGATTCTGATAGTTCGACGACTAACCATGTAACAAGATATTTAATTCGAGCGCAAATTTACATTTATTAACTCAAAAAAGAAAAAAACTATTATTTTGTTTGAAAATAATCTGAAATTACCTCAGCAACTTGCACCGGAAATTCAGAATGTAAGCGATGACTTGCGTTTTTTAAGGTCAAAACTTGTGTTTTGGGCTGCTCTCTTAAAAATTGAACATCTGTATCTAATAAATAATCAGACAGTTCCCCTTTTAGAAATAATGTTTCGCAAATCGGAACAAATTTAATCTCTTTGCGAACTTCTTTTAAATGATTTTTTAAGACCGGTACATTTATTTTCCATTCGTATTTTTTTTTGGCGTTTTTTCGTATGTTTTTGAGAAAAAATTGTGCTTCTAATCCAAATTCTTGCGGAATAGTTTTAGCAAAATCGTCAAGCGAGTTTATATTTTCAAAATTTGAATTTTGCATAAACGCCATGACTTCGTTATGCGTTATACCTCCGTGATTTGCTGATTGATACGCACGCGGAGCAATGTCGGCAATGATGCGTTTTCTTACAAAATTCGGATAATCGTTTGAAAATTGCAACGCAGCTTTGCCGCCCATGCTGTGTCCGACAAGAAAAATTTCTGAAAGTTTTAATTCAGAAACAAGTTCAAAAATATCAGTAGAAATGTCTGAATATAAGTGCGTTGCGCAGTGTGGTGATTGCCCGTGATTTCGCAAATCCGGTATAATTGTGCGGAAATTTTGAGCGTTTAACAGTTTTGCAACAGGCAACCACGCATCGGAACTGCTGTAAAGTCCGTG
>DYSM01000115.1:5315-8412 GCA_020718265.1 Draconibacterium orientale
TATCCTGTTAAATAATTCGTAAATTGAACATCTTTTGAAACATCTAAAACATAAGAATCTGCGTCAGGAATCGGAATCCAACTCGCTGTAAATGAGTATGCTGTCGTATCAATAGCAGGCAAACAGATTGTGGGAGAAAGCACTGCGCCGTATAGCATAGTGAGGCTGTCAATATAGAGTTTACTGCCAACTTTTGGAGACATTAGAGATGATGCAAAACCGATATTTATGGAGTCCGGTATTTCTTCCGAAAAATAAATAAACGGAACTGAGAGTTTTGAGTAGTTTGTCGAACTGTTTCCGGAAAAAAATCCGGTAGCACCGATTGTGTCCGTTTTTCCGCCGGACGAGTTCCATTTTGTAAGTAATGCAAACATCAGCATCGTATCTTGTTCGGCAGGTAAATATTTGTGATACAGGCTTATACCTGTCGGACGGTCGGCAAATGGAGTGCCGCCTTTGGGCATAAATGTAGATAAATCCATTTCGCCCAAACTTATAAAGCCCGGAACAATTTGTCCGAATACATTTTTTGTTTCCAACTTGGCGGCGTAAACTCCTTGGTATTTATCGGTGGTTTTGGTTGCCGTTTGGGCAAAAATCAAATTTATGGCTTTCCAAGGTGTTGCCGTATAGTTATTTTGCCACGTTTCAAAATCGCTGTTCGGGAGTTGAGTTTGAGCCATACTGATTGTGTAGCAGATACCTATAAAAAACGGTAAAAGTGTAATTTTTTTCATTGCTATTCATTTATTATTTATGTAAATTATTCTATAACTCGTGTTTTTAAGCTAAAAATCTTCACTCTCTTTAATCACTAAACCGCCCGTTTGTTCGACCCAAATTGTGAACTTTTGCCCCGTTTTGACCTGCGAAAATGTGTGTACCGCATTGCCGCCGTTGTAGTTACGAATTCCGGCTTTGCGTGCGGCTTCCTCATCTGTGAGATAGCTCGCAAATTCTTGCAAACAACTGTTATATTCTTCAATTTCCATGCCGTAAACTTCCTTATTGTTGCGTTTATAAATGTAAGGAATGCCTTTTTCGTCTTTGATATTCAGGGCGATACCTTTATTTGGCGGAATTGCATTCGTGAAAATTCTATATGGCAAAACCAGATTTTTTTTCTCATTTCCGGTAATTTCGCTGTAATCAAAATTCAAAATCATGGCATCAAAATAAATGATTCCGCCGCGCAAAATCAGGTCTTGTTTTTTGTCAAGATATTGATTTAGTGAATTATCGAAAAATCGTATCGACAATTTTGTGGTGTCCGATTTCGGATTTCTGTCCGTAATCGTAACTTCGGCAACCTTGTAGCGTTGGTCGAGTTGTTTAATTACGGTTGTGAGTTCTTTTATACGTTTCTGATTTTCAGCAAATTTATTGATTCCGTCAATGCCTTTTGACATGCCGACCACGAGCAAAAGCAGCAGCAGCGACACGAGCAAAGTCGGCGCATTGGATACAATTTTTGTGAAATTTTTTGCAACGGCAGAGATAAAAACGTAAATTTTTTCAAAAATACTGATTCTTCCTGAGCCAAAATTTGAAGCTGCTTTCATGTTCAACGTTCGCACACGAACCGCATCAAACGCAGGCAGAATAAGGAATGCGGCAAAACCGGCGAACAGCAAAAGCTGTCCGGTCGGGTTGGAAAACAGAAACCAGACGAAATTGGCAATCGGTTTGAGAAACCAATTTATTTTGTTGAGAATGTCTAAACCTTCGTTCATTTTTTTGAATTTTGTGCAAAGGTCTAAAATTTAGTCTTACAAACAAAAAATCCGACCGTAAAAGTCGGATTTTGTAATTTTTAGTTCAAAAACTATTGTGCAAATTTGATAATTTTGTCGGCATATTCGCTCATTAACAGCTTTAATGAGTTTAGCGAGCCTTCGAGTTCGTTTTTGTCCAAATTCTCAACTTGCAAAGTATCGCGGAAAATTACGCGATTTTCTGCATCCAAAACAAATGCACCGTGAATGATGTCGCGGTTTTTCTTGAGCAGACATTTGAAAATTTCGCCGTTGTCCGCTTTCATTTTGAAAATGTATTGTTCCATAATCAAAATCGGGTCTTCAACGTCCAAAATCAAGTTTTTGATGCCTTCTTCTTCTTGGTCAATCACAAGAATGCCTTCGTTTGCATCTTCTTTGACTATTTCGTATTTCAGTTCGAGCAAATAATTTTTTACTTTTTCAAAATAATTTTCCATCGGATTTTATATTAAGATTTAAAATTTCGTAATGATTACAATTATCAATGTCTCCAAAAGTATAACAATATATCGTTTTGAAAAATTTTTTTTGCTTTTGCACGCAATTTTTGTGGCGAAGTCAATGTTTTTGGTTACGAAACTACATTTTTGAATATCTGAACTACATTTGAACGCAGTTTTTCTTTTTCAATTCCAAAATCCGCAGTAAAATTTTCTAAAATTGTAAGGCATTCATTAGCAATATCTTCGGTAATATTTTCAGGCGCAGTTGTGTCGATAATAGTAAACGCTTCAAAGGCGGTCAAAAAATCGGTTTCTAAAAAAATGCGACAAATTGACGGAAATTCCGCGCTGAAATCCAAGCCGGAGTTCCAACACGCCGACAATAATTCGCGCTTAAGCTCAATTGTTTTTGAATTTTGCACAGCCTGCACAAGTTCCGATACAGCCGCAGGGTTTTTTAAATTATTCAAAATATCAAAAACTCTGCGATGAATTTCCGGGTTTGTCTTACCGTTCAACAAGGCTGCCATGAGTGCGATATGTCGCGTATCTCCTTGTGATTCAATTGTTTCTAAGGCTTCCAGAACGATGCGTCCGTTACTTGCAAATAAATCTGCTTCCGTTTTTTTGAATTCTTTTTCTGTCACGAGATTTGTAATTTGTAATTTGAAACTTGAAATTTGAAACTTGGATTTTTTGAACAGTCGTTGTAAGAAAACTCATAACTTATTGAAATTCAATTGAAACTAAATAAAACAACGGAATGACTTATGAATTACTACTAAATGACAAAATATTCATTAATGAAACTGCTATAATCTACATGAAATCAAATATTTAAACATTTTCTTACAAACACTGAATATCAACTAT
>DYSM01000550.1 GCA_020718265.1 Draconibacterium orientale
TAATTCTTAATTCTTATTTCCTACTTCCTACTTCCTATTTCCTAAATTTTTATCTTTGCCGAAAAATATCAAATCATGCAAAAAGATTCAAAAATATACATCGCGGGGCATCGCGGCTTGGTTGGGAGTGCAATTGTGCGTAATTTACAACAAAAAGGTTACACCAATCTCATTTTCAGAACTCATGCCGAACTCGATTTGACAAATCAAGCCGCTGTGGAACAGTTTTTTGCCGCCGAAAAACCGGAGTATGTCATTCTGGCGGCGGCAAAAGTGGGCGGCATTGTTGCCAACAACACCTACCGCGCCGATTTTATTTATGCGAATCTTCAAATACAAAACAACATCATACATTCGAGTTATCTGCACAATGTTACGAAGTTAGTTTTTCTCGGAAGTTCGTGTATTTACCCAAAAAACAGTCCGCAACCCATGCGCGAGGACTATTTGCTTACAAGTCCGCTCGAATATACCAACGAACCTTATGCCATTGCCAAGATAGCAGGCATAAAATTGTGCGAAAGTTACAATTTGCAATACGGCACAAACTACATTGCCCTCATGCCCACGAATTTATACGGCTACAACGACAATTTTGATTTAGAAAAATCGCACGTGTTGCCCGCACTTATTCGCAAAATGCACCTCGGCAAAGCCTTAGCCGAAGGCAACGAATCCGCCTTGCGTGCCGATTTGAATCGTTTACCCATAGAAAACATCAACGGAAACGCCGAAATGAGCACAATCCGTTCGGTTCTTGCAAAATACGGAATTTCAGACACCTCCGTAACACTTTGGGGCACAGGAGCACCGCGCCGAGAGTTCCTGCACGCCGACGACCTTGCCGATGCAAGCGTGTTTATTGCAGAACATATTGATTTTAAAGATATTTTGAAAAACGATTTCCAAGTTGAATCGCCCGCCTATCCGCTCACGAAGCCCGAAGTGCGCAATACGCACATTAATATCGGAACCGGCACGGATTTATCCATAAAAGAACTTGCCGAACTCATAAAAACCGAAATTGTGCACTACAACGGACAACTTATCTGGGACAGCACCAAACCCGACGGCACCATGCAAAAACTGCAAGACGTAACAAAACTTCACAATTTAGGTTGGAAAGAAAAAATAGACTTCACCGAAGGTGTCCGACAAGTCTATAACAAGTATTGCAGTTAAACCGTTTGCCTGTCTTCCGAGTTCTGTTGTCTGATATTTAGTGTTTGTAAGAAAATTCATAACTTATTAAAATTCTTTACGTTATAGCGAAATTTCGTTCCGAATGTTTTTAGAAATTCTGTTGAAATTCAATCGAAACTATTAAAAACAACTGCATGACTGCTTTTTGACCGTTGAATGACGACTAAATGACAAAACATTCGATTAAAATAATGAGTCCGGTCTAAAAAGCCTGTTTTATTTTAGCTAAACAATCTATAT
>DYSM01000551.1 GCA_020718265.1 Draconibacterium orientale
AATTTAACTTTACAAACGTTCAACTTTATGACTTTTTATACTGAACTCATCTTTGTTTAATTTTAAGTTTACAGCGTTCCAAATCCGTCTAACCCAAGGTTCGATTTAGAAAATTGCAGTCAGCAAATCAATATCCTTATAATCCAAGTTAAATATTCGCCCCAGATACGCATTGGTCAGAATCCCTTCATAAATGTATGTGCCGTTGCGAATACACGTTTCGTTGCGCATGATGCGACGTGTAATGGTTTCTTCGCTAAACAAATCCAAAATCGGTAAAATGGCGTTGCTCATAGCAATAGAAGCTGTGCGCGGCGCGCGTGAAGCGATGTTGGGCACACAATAATGCAAAACATTGAATTTTTCGAACGTCGGATTGCCCAAATCTGTAATGTGCGACGTTTCGATGCACGACACATTGTCGGTATTCAAATCCACAATCACCGAGCCGGGTTTCATGCCGGCAACCATTTCTTCGGTGATATTCATTCTGGGAATTTTCCCCGTAAAATCGAGCGCGCCGATAAGCACATCGGCTGTTTTGAGGTTGCTTGTGAGGCTGTTTTTTTGTGAAAAATAGGTATAAACGCCTGTGCCAAGTTTGTTTTTGAGCGAATTGAGACGCGAAACGGAATCGTCGAAAATTTTAACCAATGCACCCAGACCAACTGCGGCTCGAGCTGCATATTCTGCTGCGGTTCCGCTTCCGAGAATCATAACTTTTGCCGGCGGCACACCCGTGATTCCGCCCATTACGATACCGCGTCCGTTGTTTCGGCTGAGGTATTCGCCGGCGGTGGTTACGGCAAGCATTCCGGAAATTTCGCTCATCGAATGCACAAACGGAAAGTAGCCATATTGGTCTTTTACAAGTTCGTAAGCCACGGCGGTTACGCGTTTTTGCATTAATTTGCGAATATTTTCAGTTGTTTGCGTGTTGGAATGCAGCGCCGAAAATACGGTTTGATTTCCGACAAGCAACCCAATTTCTTCGGACGACAGCGGCGACACTTTTAAGACAACATCGCATTTGAACACTTCGTTTCGTTCCGAAATTATTGCGCCGGCGTTGGAAAATTCCACGTCCGACCAATTGCTTCTGCCGCCCGCGCCGGCTTCGAGGAGTATCGTGTGTCCGTCCTCCGTGAGTTGCTTCACGGCTGAAGGGTTCAGCATAATCCGGTACTCGTGTGCTCCGGGTTCTTTTGGAAGTCCGATTCGCAATTTGCGTTTTTCGGGGCGACGTGCGAGCATTTCCGGTTGCGGATAGAGGCTCTCGGAATATTTTCCGGGTAATAATTCTGTTCGTGTCATACGTGAACGCTCAAAGCGTTTTTTTGTCAGAGGCAATACTCTGTCCGTTTATTCGGCGGAAGGCATTGCGTGTATAGAGTTTGGTTTAAATTCAAATATCTAAAAATCAAAACGTTGAATAAATAAT
>DYSM01000116.1 GCA_020718265.1 Draconibacterium orientale
AGTTTTAAATCGGATTCTAAACATCACAAATGCCGAAATTGTTTTGACTTCACAGTGGCGTAACGAATATACGCGAAACGAAATTGAAGCAATATTCGAGCATAATAAAATTGTTAAAAATCCGATTGATTGCACAATCGACTTAGGCGGTTTTTGCCGCAGTAAAGAAATTGAACTGTTTTTGGAAGAAAATCCGGTAAATAATTACGTCATTTTAGACGATGTCTTTATCGAAGGTTTTGAAAATAATTATGTGGAAATAAATCAGGATATAGGTTTGACTGAAGATTTGATTTCGATAATTTTAAAAAAAATAAAATTTCTACGCAACTAAATTGTAATTTTGCATCATTTTAATGAAATTTTGAAGAAAAAGTTCAAAAATCACTAAAAACCGATGTTGTGAAATACAGAAAATTCTCCGACCTGCTCGTACAACCGCCGCAAATTGTGAAACGTTTGTTGGACAACTATTTTTGGACAATCGACTCGGACTATAAAGAAATTTATCTGACCTTTGACGACGGTCCGATTCCGGAATTGACGCAAAGTGTTCTGAATCTGTTACATGTGTTCGACGCTGAAGCTACTTTTTTCTGTGTGGGCGACAATGTTCGCAAACATCCCGATGTGTATGAGCAAATTTTGAAACGCGGACACGCCGTCGGAAATCACACATTTTCGCATCTAAACGGCTTCAAAACCGAAACGAACGAATACCTTGACAACGTTGCAAAAGCCGCAGAACTTATTGATTCTAAATTATTTCGCCCGCCGTACGGCAAACTTAAACAACCGCAATTGAATGCATTGCTTCCCGATTATAAAATTATTCTGTGGGATGTGCTGAGTTACGATTTTGACCGATCAATCTCGCCCGATGAATGTTTCGGCAACGTAACGCAATTCACGCGCAACGGCTCTATCGTTGTGTTTCACGACAACCAAAAAGCACGAGATAATATGTTGCACGCACTTAGCCTCACGCTGACTTATTTTTCAGAGAAAGGCTTCAAATTCAGAAAGATAGAAGCTGATAAATTGCTGTTGAAATTACATTAAACCGTCCAAATACGTTCGATAATCTTCCTCTGTATTCAAATTTGCAAGAATCGTGGATGTTTGAACCGGTATGCGTTTTGCAGAAAATTTAGTCAAAAAATCGCGTAAATGAGTCGAGTTTTCGGAACAAGCTCTGAGGGTTTGAACAACTTTTTCCGACAACAAAATCGGATGCCCGCCTTTGCCGTCAAACTCCGGCAAAATGTAGTCAGCATTTGGCAAATTTTGCAAAAGTTCGTTCAAAACTTCCGAGCAAACAAACGGGTTATCAACATTATGCACAAAAATAGGATATGGGTTTTCTAACGCCATTGCTCCCAGTTTTAGCGAGTAAAAGCGTTGATATTCAGGGAAATCGTTCCGAACAAATTTCACATTTTTTGGAAACAAATCGCTTTTTTTACTCAAATCCGTAAAACCTTCGGCATTTAAGACTACAACAATTTCTCGACAGCCAAATTTCAAGAAGTTCTCAATAATTTGTTCTAAAAACGATTTTCCGTTCGGGCATTGAAGCGCATATTTGGGTTGTCCCATACGTGAAGATTTTCCGGCTGAGAGGATTATAGTAGAATAATTTGCCGATATTTTTGTATTTGACATTGGTTTATTCTTAATATCATGCTTAAAAACAGAAAAACAAAATAGTATTTGCGTAATGTTTAAATTTGTTTGATTTAAACGTTTAAAAATTCAAACATGTCAGATAAATTTTACCCCGTTGCTGCGGCGCAATTGGTGCAACTCGTCCTAAACGAACACGCAAAGAAACAAAGTATTTTCGGAATTCCGGACGAATTATTTTTCAATCCGAAAAATTCCGAACAATTTAAGGTCGAGATATTTAACCAAACCATCGCTTCGCCGCTCGGCGTTGCCGCAGGTCCGCACTCGCAATTGGCTCAAAATATTATCGGCGCATGGCTCACCGGCGCGCGCTACATCGAGTTGAAAACCATTCAAACGCTTGACGAACTCGAAATTTCAAAACCTTGCATCGACATGCAAGATGAAGGTTATAATTGCGAATGGTCGCAGGAATTGAAAATCAAGGAAAGTTTCGACGAATACCTCACAGCTTGGGTGATAATTCATATTTTGAATCATAAATTCGGTTATAGTTCTGATATTCAGACGATATTCAATATGAGCGTCGGTTACAACTTGGAAGGCATTATGAAACCCAACGTGCAATGGTTTTTTGAAAAAATGAACGATTGTAAAGCCGAATTAGCCGAAAAAGTTGCAGAATTAAAGCCGTATTATCCTGAAATTGAGAAAATTAAAATTCCTTCGCAAATCTCAAACAACATCACGCTCTCAACCATGCACGGTTGCCCGGCGGACGAAATTGAATCTATTGCAAAATATCTGCTCAGCGAAAAAAATCTGCATACATTCGTAAAACTAAATCCTACTTTGCTGGGAGCCAAAGGGTTGCGCGAAATTTTGAACGATAAACTGAAATTTAAAACTAACGTGCCCGACATTGCCTTTGAGCACGACCTCAAATATCCCGATGCACTGAACATCATTCGCGCGCTGCAAGCCACTGCCGATGCGAAAAAATTGCATTTCGGACTAAAACTCACAAACACGCTCGAATCCATGAACAACAAGTCGGTTTTCGGGAAAGATGCCGAGATGATGTACATGAGCGGCAGGGCTTTACATCCGATTTCGATAAATGTTGCCAAAAAATTACAAACCGAATTCGGCGGCGCGTTACAATTGTCATTTTCAGCCGGCGCAGATGCGTTCAACATTTCCGAAGTGTTGGCTTGCGGATTCAAAACCGTAACCGTGTGTTCCGATATTTTGAAACCCGGCGGATACATGCGTTTGAATCAATATTTTGAAACACTTTCCGATAAATTTTCTTCTAATAAAGTATCTGATATTGAGAGTTTTGTAAAAAATACAGCCGAAAATTCAAGTCTGAAAGAAGCAGCTCTTTTAAATTTAACCAAATATGCCGATACTGTATTGGAATCGGAAAAATACAAACGCACGTATCGCAAAGATTTAGACATAAAAACTACGCGTTCGCTCGGTCATTTCGACTGTATATCAGCACCTTGCCGCGATACCTGTGCTACAAACCAAGATATTCCGGATTATTTGCACTACACCTCAACGCGCGAATACAGCAAAGCATCTGCTTCAATCCTGAAAACCAATCCGTTCCCGACTGTAACCGGCATAGTTTGCGACCATTTGTGCCAAAACAAATGCACGCGCGTAAACTACGATAACACATTATTAATCAGAGAAGTAAAACGTTTTATTTCCGACCGCGAACAAGTGAAACTCCCTCAAGATAAATCTAACGGCATAAAAGTTGCCGTCATCGGTGCCGGACCTGCCGGTTTGTCGTGTGCCTATTACCTTGCGCTTGCCGGATTTAGTGTAGAAGTCTTTGAATCTCAAGCAAAAGCTGGAGGCATGGTGCAGTCTGCCATTCCGGGTTTCCGCCTCACAGACGAAAAAATTGAACGCGATGTGAAACGTGTTACTGATTTGGGAGTTTCGATACATTATAATTATAAAATAGACAAAGCCAATTTCGAGTCGCTGCGAAAGTCGCACAGTTACATGTTTATAGGTGCCGGCGCGCAACTGTCTGCGTCTTACGACCTTGCAGGAATCGACAGCGAAGGCGTTCTTGATTCGTTACATTTTTTATTTGCCGCAAAAAAACACGAAACTACCGGAATCGGCAAAAACGTAGTCATCATCGGCGGCGGAAATACCGCGATGGACGCGGCGCGCACAGCATTTCGCCTTGTGCCCGACGGCGGCAAAGTTACCATCGTATATCGCAGAACCATAAACGAAATGCCGGCAGACGACGGCGAAATTATCGGCGTGTTGGAAGAAGGCATTGAAATTATCGAACTCACTGCGCCCGAGAAAGTTATAGCCAAAAACGGACACGTTTCCGCGTTGTTGTGCAGCAAAATGAAACTCGGTGCGGCGGATGCTTCCGGTCGTGCGCGTCCGGAAAAAATTGAAGGTTCGGACTTTGAAATTCCGTGCGATACTATTATTCCCGCAATTGGTCAAAGTCTTGATATTGATTTTGTTGAGGCTGAAAAAATGAAAGCCGATACCAAAACTTATCAAACCTCGCTCGACAATATTTTCATCGGCGGCGATGCGTTACATGGTGCGGCTACAGCGATAAAAGCCATCGGCGACGGACGACGTGCAGCCGAAAAAATTATGCAAAAGGCGAAAATTCACTTCAATATTGAAAAACTGCATGGCAAAACGCACTCTAAACGAGAATTGATGTTGCGCCGAGCCAAACGAAAATTCGCACCCGAATTGCACGAACTTGCTGTAAACGACCGCAAAAATTTCAAAGTTCTGACCCAAACTTTAGACGAAGAAACTATTGTTTCTGAAGCTGCACGATGCTTACAATGCGACGAAATTTGCAATATTTGCACAACCGTGTGTCCGAATTTTGCCAATTATTCGTATGAAACACAATCGGTTAGCTACAATTTACAAAAGGCGGTTCAAACGGAAAGCGGAATTGTAGAATTTTCCGAAGACAAAGTGTTTGAAGTAAACCAAACGTATCAAATTTTGAATATTGCCAACTTCTGTAACGAATGCGGAAACTGCAACACGTTCTGCCCCACAAGCAGCGCGCCTTACAAAGAAAAGCCGAAATTCCATCTGACTCGCAAATCGTTCAACAGTTCAAATGAAGGTTATATCGTGGAAAATGCCTCGAAAATTATACGAAAACACGACGGCAAAATCTGTTCGCTAACAGAATTGTCAGACATTTACATATTTGATACAGAGCATTTTGAAGCTGAATTTAATAAATCGAATTTCGTCGTTAAATCGCTAAAATTCAAACAATCAGGCAACCAAGAAGCGCATTTTGGTCAAGCTGCCGAGATGAGCGTTTTGCTCAAAGCAAGCAAGGATTTGGTGTTTGAAAAATAAGTCTATTTTTTTGTAACTAATAATAAATCAGCTTTTTCATTGATTTTGTCTTTGAAAAAGCTGATTTTTTTCACTATATTATTTGCACACAAACGATTCGGCTACAAACACTTCTCTTTCTCCTCCGGTACACGGGCTTGTTTCCATCCTCAGCGCGTTCGATAGTTTCGTAATGTTCTGTAAATGAGATTTTTTCGCATGTTATTTCTGAATCTTCATTCGTGATGAAAATCGCAATGCGCTCACCCGATTCTGTTGTTAAAAATCCGCCGTTGTAGCAGTAGCAACTCAGCTCATTCATAACGCCTTTATTGCTTTGAAATGGTACTGTAATTGTTTCAGATTCAGCTTTTTCGTCAGAAACTTTTACAACCGATTGCGCAGTCGAATCTGTAGCGGTAGAATCCGCATTTCCGTGCATTCAGCAATTGCACGAGGCAAAAGAAACAGCCGCAGTCAGGGCAACTAAACCTAATTTTAATGTTTTCATAAACAATAGTTCGTTAAATATTTTTGTAAAATATTGATTTATCGGGAATTAGGTTGTAAATTTATTGATACACGGGTTTTAGATGTAATTGATTAATATTGAGCTATTTGAGTCTAATATCTAACGTCTAAATTCTAAAATCTAACGAAGTATTGATAAATTGAATCTATTTTAAAGATAAAAAATTATTCTGTTGATTTTAAAGAGTTTACAAGCGTAAAAATTTCAGAAAATTCTTGCAAAATCATGGCGGTTGCGCCCCAAAGTTCAACGTTTTTAAAAAACATAAACGGAGCTTCAACTGTTTTCTCGCCGACCTGAATCGTTTTTTCTTGAATTTTAATATCTAACATTTCTTGAAATCCGATTTCTAAAATTTCTGCGACTTCACGAATTGCAGGCACATAATTCGGAACACTCGGCATGTAGCCTACAAACGGATAAATCGTGTAGTTACTTACCGGAATATAAAGCGGAGACAGGGCAGCAAGTATTTCAATTTCGTGCATCGGAACACCAATTTCTTCGCTTGTTTCGCGAATGGCTGTTGTTGCAAAACTATCATCTTCTGGCTCAAATCTGCCGCCGGGCAGGCTGATTTGTCGCGAATGTGCCGAATTATCAGCCGTTCTACGAATGACAGAAAAGCACAATTCTCCTTGTTTATCCGGGTTAAGCAAAATTAGAACTGAACTTTTTACGGCGTTTGCAGGTTCGCTTTCATAGTTTAAATGAATACGACCGACGGGAGCAAGTTTTCGGTGTGCAACCAATCCGGGCAAGTGTTCCGGTTTTAGTTGCGACAATATATGTTTAATTTCTTCAATATTCATTTCTGATAATTCTCTACACGTTTGAATTTACTGAAAAGCGAGCTTCTGCGGCGCATATAATTGACTGCAACATCTGCGCGTAATCCATGCCTGCAAGGTTTGCCATTTTTGCTAAATGTCCGTCCCAGCACCAACCCGGGTTCGGATTGACTTCCAACAGCTTAGGCTCGCCCTGCGCGTTCAGTCGCCAATCGAAACGGCAATAATCGCGGCAATTGAGGCGTTCCATGAGTTTGATGCTAAAGTTAATGATTTCTTGCTCAGTGTTTTGCGGCAAATTTGCTTTGACGGATTTCAGCGTTTTCATATATTCGGAATCGAACAACCATTTTGCTTCGTACCCGCAAATGCGCGGCAAGCCTTCGGGCAAGTCGGAATAATCTTCTTCAATAATTGGTAAAACGTTGTAATTGTGTTTGTTACCAATAATTCCTACTGTTAAATCTGAGCCGGAAAGAAATTCTTCTACCAAAATAGGTTGTTCCGAACCAAACTGATTTCTAAGTTTCAAAATAGCATCGGCGAGTTGCTCCGGGTTGTGTGCCACACTATTTTGCGTTATGCCGAAGCTCGCGTCGCCTACGTTGGGTTTTGCGATGACCGGAAACGGAATATTTAGTTCGTAAAAGTTTGAATCTTCGGTAATTACGAACGCATCGGCAACCGGCACGCCGATTTCGACCGCTATGCCGCGCACAAGTGACTTGTCATAGCAATGTGCCAGCGTTTGCGGATTTGAGCCTGTGTATGGAAAATTCATCATTTCGAGAATTGCCGGAATGTGTAACTCTTTGTCAGCTTCATTGTTATAGCCTTCGTCGCAGAGGTTGAACACAAGGTCGGTTTTGCCTTTGAGCTTCAACAAATCGGAAATTAAATTTTGATGATTGTCCAAAAACGAAAACTTATAATTGTCTAACTTGCCGAGCGCGCCTTTCAGTTTGTTAATGGTCTCAAAATCATCACAATCGAACATGCCGTCGGGTTTTACGGAATCACGTAAAGTCGGGTCGCCAAGCAGCACGGCAATGTTTTTTATTTCTGTTTTTTGTTTGGTCGGACTCCATTGTTTGTCTGCAACAGTTGTGAGGATAAATCGCGTTTCCATCATGCCTAAGTCCTGATTTCGAGCAGAATCCGAACTGATATTTCCGTGAAATTGCGTGGCATTGAATCCAACTTTTGAAAGTAAATTTAACAATCCTTCGCGCGTGTAGAGGCGTTCGGCGTAAAATTGATCCACAATCACACCTTTGTCCGAATGCGTAATCACTTCGCGTGATATGAGGCGTTCGTTGTCCGAAGCCAGCGAGCGTTCGCGGCATACAAAGTGCTTATTATCAATCCATTCCCAAGTTCTGGGCGTAAAATTATCTTTCAAATAATTACCGTCGGCAACATCCATGAGCAGTTTGCCTTGAGGTTTCAATATTCTGAAAATTTCTTTCAAAATCTTGAAATCATCTTCCGAACTTTCAAAATAGCCGAAACTGTTGCCCAGAATTGTTACAAAATCAAAAGAATCAGTAGGATAGGGTAGCTTTCGTGCATCGCCTTCTTTAAAATTTATGGTCAGTCCGTTTTTTTTTGATATATTTTTTGCACGCTGAATCAGATAACGCGAACGGTCAAGCCCCGAAAGTCGATAGTTTCCGCGACGTGCAAGTTCAATCACGTGCCGACCTTGCCCGCAGGCAACATCAAGTAATGAATTATTGTCCTGAATATTAATAAGTTGCGAAAAAAAATCGACTTCGCTTTCCGTAATTTTACTGTCTTCGACCACATCGCCGTCCGTTTTCAAATACATGGAATTGAAAATACGTTTCCACCATTCCGGGTGCAAGTGATGTTCCAAATTTTGAACAGGACCTTTGGATTTGCCTGCTTTTGGGGCATTTAAAGGTTTTTTAACTTCGTTTTTCGTGGGTTGCATGGCGTTTTTACAAAAATTGTGATGCTATATTCAAAAATCAAAATGCGAAGTAAATAAAGATTCAGATACTAAA
>DYSM01000552.1 GCA_020718265.1 Draconibacterium orientale
GGGCACGCAACCCCGGCGCAATTTCCGCCATCAAACGCGCCATGCAAGCCGAACCTCTCTTAAAAGTTACGCTACCGAATGTGGTGGATGAGGGGGTGCTGTAGATTTATTTGTCAAATATTTTGAAAATTTATTTGCATAAATACGGATTATACGTATCTTTGTGTTTGATAAAATGATGTAATGAATAATTTTTTTGAAGATTTACAATCTTATTTCAATACCGTGCCGCGACAAATTGTTTTACAAGATTGGTCGCAAACCGAGGTTTTCGACTCTGTCGGAATTTCTGTTGATGCATATTTATTGGCAATAAGTCCGAATTTTCAGATACCCGACATTTTTATTACCGTGGATTCCGAATTAGATACAACATACAAACCCGAAGAATACTTCGGGTTTTTTAACAATAAATCAGCAAGTTACAATGCAAAAGGCTGCGTTTTCGATTCTTAAATATTCATTCGATAAAGTTAAAATAGATTTGTCAAACTTTCAAAGTAAGGACTTAAAGCTGAACTTTGAAACATCCGGACTGTATAACGAAACAGTTTCTGAATTTCAACTTACATTCACCGTAAAAGCCTTTGCCGGCGACAATTTATCGGACAGTTTTGTTGAAGTGCGTTGTGTCGGATTGTTTAAATTTGAAGAATCAACTACGTTTGAATCCATTCCCGATTTTTTCTTCCGAAATTCGATTGCAATACTCTTCCCTTATGTTCGCGCGTTTGTGAGCATGGTAACCATACAGGCAAACGTGCCGCCCGTGATGTTGCCGACATTGAATTTAAGCGCGCTCGAAACTGTTTTGAAACAAAATACAACAACACACTAACTTCTTAAGGTGAAAATTCTGAATGTATATCAAACATTGGAAGATCGCGACAATCCGGATGAAATCGAACATCACGGACCATACCGTTGTAATCGAACAGACGCATGGCTGGGTGACGGCTGTTATTTTTGGGAAACATTTCTCGAAAATGCCCACTGGTGGGGCAACTCAACCTATCCGGGCAACTATATTATTTGCAAGGCGGTCTGCGATTTCGAGGAGTCAAAATGTTTGGATTTGGTTGGGAATACGGCTCAAATAGAAGAGTTTAGAAAATCATTCGAGTTGTTGAAATTACAAAAACTTGCAACAGACGCTACAACCGTTGCTCGGATTTTACAATTTTTACGAACAAAAACAAAACTTTCAGATATTGAGGCGTGTCGCGCTTATGGAATCGGCTCGAAATCAAAAGATTCCCAATTCGGGCAGACCATAAATTTTGTCAGGAACAAACCTCAGTATCTTGATTTAATTCCCGCTATCCAAATATGTTTTTACCGAACAAACGCCTTAAACCTGCGAAATTACAAAATCGTGTATCCCGAAGATTACATTGACGGATATGCTGTATAGTTTTTAACACGCCATCAAAC
>DYSM01000117.1 GCA_020718265.1 Draconibacterium orientale
GTTATTAACAAAGTACTATAGCAGTTCGATGTAAAATATGAGAGATGGAAAAACAGCAACCCGAATTGCACGGTTCTTAGGTTTCGTTGTTATTTACTTTGTTTTTAAAATACTATCAATCAGCACTTTGTCCGCTTCTACCGGTTTCTCGGTAAATGATACAATTGTCATAAACGATACGGTTTATATTTACGAAACTGTTTACGTTAAAAAAGTTATTGTAGATACGGTTTTTCAGCATGATACTGTTTTATACATTGAAAAACAAGAACTTAAAGACCTTAAATTTGAAATAGAAACGCCTCCGTTGACGACAGTTCCGACACAGTTTTTACCTAATTCAATCAACAAAAAAGCGAAACATTCCGTCGGAATTTCGGCGAATGCGGCATATCCGAAGCTGCGGTTTGCTTCCGGACCTGCAACCTCCGATTATCGAGACAAACTCGAACTTGCGCTCAGTCCGATGATTGGTTTCGGTGCAGGTTTTGAATATCACTATCACAAACCGAAGCTAAATTTCAGCACAGGAATAGCGTATTTTGAGATGCAACAAAATTTTAGGCACACACAAATTGATACGCACATTGACTCTGTTTTCAAATACGACTATTTCAACAGGCAAGAGCTTGATTTTGACACCATTTGGTTTGTAAATATCGACACGTTGCTGGCAAGCGGCGATACACTTTGGTATGCGTATATTGACACAAATTACGTTTTTGTGCCGGATTCTATTTTGGTTTTTGAGCCCGACACAACGCAAACCGTAAAACCGACACAAACGATAAATAAATACCGTTATATCGAAATTCCGCTAACTGCACATCTGCGTGTGTACCAGAGTTCTAATTTTAAAGTTTATGCAAATTTCGGAATTATTTCAGGAATAATTTTTAATTCTGCCGGAAAAATTGTATCTTTGAAGGATGTAAATGGGAGTGAAAACATTACAAAAAATCAGAAATTCAGCCCGATACAATTTTCGATGTTCACAGGCATTACGGTTGCAGTTCCACTGACTAATCGCCTGAATATGAACATTGAAGCGTATCGAAAGCAAAATTTGAATTCTATGTTTTCAAATAATCCCGTTAGCGTCCGAACGACATTTTCGGGCATGAAATGTGCGATTGTGTATCGGTTTTAATGCGTTTTACTCTAAAACATTAAAAATGAGAGCATTACTTAATAATCAAAACTTCGTTTTCACGACGTTGCTCCTATTTTTTGCAACGCAAGTCTCGTTTGCTCAAACTTATCAACTTTCCGGCAAACTAACCGATGCACGAAATATGCAAGCAGTTCCGAATACAAAAGTTAAATTTGTTGTTTCAAATACAGACACAATTACAACCTTTACGAACTCGGCAGGTGTTTACAGCTATACATTTAAAGTCGCACAAAACTCTGAAATCCAAATCTCTACGGGCTACATTTGCGGAGACGTATCTGAATCTCAAACGGTTGTTAAACATTCGTCAACAGGCTCCCAAACGCTTGACATTCAAGTGTGTGGAGCTGAATCAAACTTCAATTTAGAGTATGAAGCGGATGTGCAAACGACAGACAGAATGGCTTCGTTTGTGAACTTGAGCGACAATGCTTTTCAGACATTTATGTGGGATTTTGGCGATGGAAGTTACTCATTTTTACGCGATCCGATACATGAATACCTTTCAGACACAACGACATCCGTGTGCCTCTCGGCAACACTCAACTCCAAAACTTACACGCAATGCAACCCAATTACCATACACGGAAACAACACTTTGAATGGAAAAATATACTCGGGTGGAGTAGAGCTTGAAAACGGAATCGCTTTTTTGGTCGGATCGGACAAAAAAGACATCCAAATAAAAGACATGTCAATAGTAAGTAACGGAGATTTTAATTTGAACAACATCAAAGAAGGGTATTACGGAATTTATGCTGTTCCAAATTTTACATTCGATTTTTTGCATTTTCCGCACTATATTCCGACCTATTACGGAAACACATACCGTTGGGAAGAAATGCAGCATGTAAATATCCGTAAAAACGTAAAAAACTTTGAATTAAACTTGCTCTCATACCCGTTTCCTTACTACGGAAATTGTAAAATTCAAGGGACTTTTTTTCCGACGGACACAACAACCATTGAAAACGAAAACATATACGTTATCCTTTTGAACGCAAAAAAAGAACCCATAGATTTCCGAACCGTTGAGAACGCACCCGGATTTTACAACTTTCCGAATTTGCCTTTTGGCACTTATTACATTCATGCCGAAGGACTTAACCGGAGCACGGAAGATCATAAAGTTGTCATGAACGAAGAAAATGTGATATCCGAAATTGATTTTGATTACGACAATACAAATTTTAAAGTCCGATACAAAGGAAGCACTTCCACATTGTCCGATAATTTAGAATTGTATATTTACAAAAAAAATATTTTTGTGAACAGCAAATTCTCGAACGAAAAGGACTACATTATCGAACTTTACGACCTCTCCGGAAGGTTAATCAGTCAGAATACTCTCAGTTCAAATGAAAATACCGTAAAAATTGATGCAACGCATTGTGTAACAGGAATTTATATGCTGTCATTTATTCACACAAGCACACAAACCCGTGAGAGTAAAAAAGTTTATTTACACGATTAATTCGCACCTTTACCGCCCGATTTCTTTCATATTATCAAACTCGTTGAACACATAACGGTCTGATAATAAAAAAGTTAAAACGACACTTAAAATTGCACTCGAAAAAAAGCTTATCATCAATACAATTTGATATTTGATAGCCACCGAAGGGCTGCTGCCGCCAAGAATTTGCCCTGTCATCATGCCGGGCAATGAAATTAAGCCCATCACGGCGGTCGTCGAAATAAGCGGATTGAACGCTTTGCGCATTGCATCGCGCATGAACGGCGCGAGAGCTTCGCGTCTTGTGGCACCGTTTGCCAGATACCACCGAAAGCTATTTATGTTCTTGCGCACACAGCCATAGTAACTATTCATGGCTACTATTATGTTTTTCAAGCTGTTACCCATGAGCATTCCGGCAATAGGAATAAAATAACGCGCTTCAAAAATGTTTGAAAGTTGTAACATCGCAAATGTAAAAAAAAGCACCGAAAAACTCATGCTAATGAACATTCCGATAAATACAGGCAGAGCGAACCTCTTGATATTTAGTTCGCTGCGTTTTATAATCTCAAAAGTTGCAACCAAAGTCATAGCAAAAAACCAAGCAATATTTAAGGCAGTATTGTCGTATTTAAAAAGATATTCGAGATAAAAACCGACTAAAAGAAGTTGCACGGTCATACGAACAACAGCAATAACGCTGTCTTTAACTAAGCCTGTTTTAAAATATGCAAGAATTAGAAAGGGGATTGCAAAAAACGCATATCCCGCAAACATAGTCCAGTAGCTTATATCTTGTGCGCCGTTCATGTTCAAAATTTTTCACAAAAGTAAGCTGAAATTTTAGTTTGTTGAAAAAAAGTCAATTTTTTTTAGTTTTTTTTAGTTCAAATTACAAAAATAGTTTTACTTTTGCAGTCGCTTTTGAGGCGTGGTAGCTCAGTTGGTTAGAGCGTCGGATTCATAACCCGGAGGTCTCGAGTTCAATTCTCGATCACGCCACAGCAACCGCCTGTTAATCTGAGGATTAGCAGGCGGTTTTGTTTTGTTTATTTCAGGAAACCGTGTTTTCGTAAGTTTTTATGAATATCTTCAATGTCTTCCGGTATCTCAAACTGTATCAGCCAATTAACATCCAACCCGTGATGTATCGCAGTTCGCATTAAGTTGTCATTTTTACTGATAAGCTGTCCGATAGCTTGAATATCGTCCCGAAATTCGATGTGCAAATCCGAGTGTTGTTTCTGTATGAGTATCAGAATTTTAAACATCCGAGCAATGATATAGACGCAAAATGTTTGTGCCTTGTCCCGCTTTGAGTTTGCGATATGCTCGTTGTTTTGTTCCAACAATCCGCGAATCATTAAACAATTCAGGATTATTTCGCCTGATTTGTCTTTTGTTGTATCGACATGTTCCGTGATTTTACCGCTTATCTCACGCATATCCATCAGAAGATAACCCGGCGAATAGTAGCGTTTGGATGCCTCCTGAATATTTCTTATAATTTCTTTCTTTATTTTCGCCCTTTTATCCGTAACAGAGTCGGTATCAATCAATTCAAAATGAAGACGTTGCGCTAATTTCAAATCGCGCCGGAGCAGTCGTAAAATCAGCTTGTCTTTTTCTTTGTTCGGCAGCATTTGTAATGCTTTTTTAAAATCGTCGTCAAACATATTTCTTATAATTTATTGGTTTTCACTATGTTCCACAATCGCAATTTCCTCATCCGTTAGCTCATACAGTTTGTAAACCATGCGGTTGATTTCGTCTTCTAAGTCGGAAGTGTCGGCTTGCGGGTTTGCTTTTTTTAGGGCTATGATTTTGTTAGCTTTTCCGATAAACGGGGCTTGGATTTTTTTTGAACTATCTTTGATTGGTAATTTTTTCAAATTTTCTTTTTTGACTTCTGCCAGAGCTTCACCCTTCTCCGGATTTAATAACGAATGGTAAAAATCCATCAATTTTGAATTGACTAATGCAAGCAGATATTTTAATGCGAGTTTTCCGGTTTCCTTTTGCGTAATCACATGCAGGTTGTTCATACAAATAAATTGTTCGTCATCGAACGTAGCAATCAGAGTATCACCGGTTTGTCTGACAACTATTTTCGGTTTTTCAAAATTTTGTGCTTTTCTCGGTGCCGCAATGTTTTCACCGTATTTAATCCATCGGTTGCTATTCCATTTATTGATGTATTTATGAATATCACTTCCGCGCAACAATTTTTTATAAGTATTGTCAATTTTTGTTTCGGCATCGTAAATCCTATTTATCATATCTTCTTTTGTCTGTTTTGGGTTTCCTTTTCCCACTTCGTAAGGTTTTATACCAACAAAAATATTAAACAACTCACTTATCGGCTTATTTCCCGATTCAATTTTGGATTTTAGTGCCTCTTGACGTTTATCCATGAAAATATTTATGGTATTGCCGTCCGCTTTTATCCAATCCGTTTGAGACACAAAATGAGTTTGACTCTCTTTGTGTGTGCTGAAATTGTTAATTTTGATATTTTCATTTAACTTATGCACTTTTTTCAGCATAAGCACCTCAGTATCAACAACAGCTTCTTTGAAAACCGCTTTTTTGTAATGCGAAATTTCAAAGATGTAAGAATTTTCGATGATAAATTTTCTTATTTTTCGATACTTAATGTTTGTCAGCCAAGTATTTGGAATAATTAGCGCAAGTTCTGCCTGTTCTTTAATAAGCCGGTATGAATGTTCGATAAAAAGTAAATATGTATCGAGCTGATAATCTTGATTTTTGTAGTTTCCGGAAAAATAGTCTTTGACAGATTCGCTTAATTTCGCGCCGTAAGGCGGATTCCCAATCACACAATCAAACCCGATAAAATCGCCGTCTTCATTCAAAACTTCCGGAAATTCGAACCGCCACTCAAAGGCATTATTCTTGTCAAAAAATGTTTTTTCGCTCTCAACTTGTTCTTTCGCACGTTGCAGTTCCAAACCTAAGCGTTGTTTTTCTTCGTCGCGTTTCTTCTTGCTGCCGCCGTAATCCTCTTCGTCTTCGTGCACAAAAAATCCGTTTTCCGGAAATTTGTAATCGTATTCTTGTTTTAATTTGTAATATTTTTGAAGTGTCGGATTTTTTTGTTGAATTGAATTTATGTAATTGATTTTGATGTCTTTAATCAATTTTTCAATTTCGTATTTAACTTTCTTATCGGTGCTTTTTTTATAAGATTCGACTGCATTTTGATACGAAAAAATTGTCCATTTCGATGCTTTTGCAATCTGTTTCAAACTGCTGTCTAACGAAAAACGGCTGATTAACGAATTTCCGGTTTTGATATTGATGTCAATATTCGGGAGGGTTTGCAGTTCATGATGGTGTAAAGACACACGGCCGTGTGTCTCTGCGTTTGGAATGTAATACGCATTTTTCAGCAGTTCAATCCACAAACGGAGCCGGCAAATGAGGACAGATTTCGGGTTGATGTCCACGCCGAACAAGCAATTTTCGATAATGCTTTGTTTTTCGTGAAACAGTGCAACTTGCACTTTTTGGACTTCGTGCGAAGGTTTGTCATCGTAACCCAAAACGTATTCAAACGGGCGATTTGTGCGTTTGTTTGTCGTAACGAGTTCGTCGTTTGCGACCGAAATTTCGTAGTCTAACGGTGTGCCTTCGGTGTCGGTTAAAATGTTGAGTTCGCTTTTTACGGCAATGAGTTCGTTCAAAGCTGAAACCAAAAAATGTCCGGAACCAACCGCAGGGTCGCAAATTTTCAGTGCGTTGATATGTGCATTAAAGCGTTGAATATCTGCATGTTTAAAGAATTTTGCGCAATATTTTTTTACATCGTCAAAGGTTTCGATATCCGTATTTTCGCGCTCGCGAAATTTTTGCGCCACCGCTCGGCGAATGGCTTCGCGGCTCATATACATGGTGATAAAGCCGGGCGTAAAAAACGAGCCGTCTTGGTAACCGTTTATTTTCTCGAAAATTAAACCCAAAACCGATGCGTTGATGATGGTTTTGTTGTCTTCCTGAATTTTCGCACCGGTTTCGCTCGAAAAATTGTAAGCCGACAAAAATTCAAAAATGTAACGTAAGGTGTTTAAACTGTCGTTTTTTTGAAATTCTGCTTTGTTCCTCAACACGGAACCGGAATACAAAGGCAAGGTGTATCTGTCTTTTAAATTGCTGATATACAGAAAATTCCGTTCAAATTCCGTATCTTCAAAAAGCGAGCTGTTCAAATACGGAATGTTGCCGAATTTTTCGGTAACCGGTTTTTCGCGGTCTTCGGGTTTTACAGCCAAAACATCAAAAAACAGCTCTTGCAATTCGTCGTAATCCTTGATTGTCTTTGTGTTGAGGAACAAATAATCCGGATTTCCGTTGTGATATTTTATCAATTGTCCTTCGAGCAGTTTGAGAAACAAAATCCGATTCAGCCATGTAATACAAAGTTCCAAGGCAATTGAAAATACCTCATTTTCAGGAAGTTCAGAATTTAAGCCCGATTTTCGCTTGCTGATAAAACTTATTGTATTTTCTAACAGACTGCCTCCGTCGCGCTTGTTTTCCGATTTTCGCACAATTATTTTTTTTCCTCCTTCCGCTTTTTCCTCCAAACCGATAACGTGCAACAATTCGTTGTAAAAATCACTGTTCAGTGTGTTGCTGTCGTTGGCAAACGGTTTTTTCAGAAGATGTTCGGGCGACAGAATTTTGTATAAATCAATCAGTTGCGCATCATCTTCAATAATCACTAAGCTGTTTTGAACCGCAAAGTGATTTGTAGCATAATCGGTCAAATTGATGTATGTGCAAACAATTTCACCAGATGATTCCGATATGATTTTTTGAAGTTCGGAATAAAAAAACGGATTGTCTTTCGCGTTTTCGATTTTGGTTTTGTAGAGTTTTTGAATTTTGCTGTTTCGGTAAAACAGTTTGTCAAATTCGTTTTCATCGAACAGGAACCACTCATACGCGTTTGTTGCAATTAAAGTATTGATTTCTATGTTCTTAGCCTGTTCGCGTTCTTCAAAATAATACAAAATCAGTTCGTGTAACGCTTTGGTATTCAGGTTTTCGGCTGAAATCATTTCCGTAAAATTGTCGGGCTTTTTTGCCTCAATAATAACGCCGATGGAATCCGTTGCAGATTTCCCGTCGTGAATAACCAAATCTTTGCGTTTACCTGTATTCAGTTCATAATCAGATTTATACCAAGTATTTTTCAAAAAATCGGATACAATATTTTTAAAATGTTCTTCGTGTTCACCTGTTTTTTGGGCTTGTTCGGTTTTCTCAAAAAAAGTTTGCAAATTGACTTTGAGTGTGTCAATTTCGATACGCGAAACGTTTTGCTTCAAATAGCCTTTATTGAGTGCTCTACACGGACTTAGTATATTGATATTCATTCGATTAAACAGAGTTTAGGAAGATTTGACAAAGTTAAGATATTTTTCATTTTCAGCAAAACTCACTTTACAAATTCAAATTTTTCATACAAAATATAGCTATCTAATTTTATTGGTAAAATTACATAATAACCACAGAACCAATGAATTAAATAACTCTATTTATTTCCAAAAAATATTAAATTCTCAAAAACACACATCAAAGATTACAGAAAAAATGGCATTGAATTTGAAATTATTTAGTATTTGTAAGAAAACGTGTAAATATTTGAACTTATGTAGGTTGTAGT